>JAICQE010000186.1 GCA_025938035.1 Vicinamibacteria bacterium | reverse complement strand
GCGGAAAGGCTTCGACGTCGATACGCATGCGCGGCTCGAGAAACCACCGCGCGGTTTCGACGAGGCGCATCCACGGGCCGACCTCCTGCGCATGAAGGATATTTACGTCGGCAGGCTGTTCGGGCCGGACGAGGTATCGTCGGAGAAGGTCCTCCGTGGCGTAGCGAAGGCGATAGCGGAACTGGAGCCGTTTCGCGCCTGGCTGCGCACCTACGTCCGCGGCTGAGGTCCGCCTGAAGGCGGACACTACCTAAACGCATGCCTTCTCCCGACCAGCCGACGCTCATCGTCCCGCATCGCAGGACCACCTCCGTGGTCGATCTTGCGACGACGGGACTGCCACCAGACCTGCTGAGCCGCGCCGCCACACGGCTGCAGATCCTGGCCTGGCTCTACGCCTTTACGTTCTTCATGGCGGGGTATCTCTCGCAGTTTCTGATTCCCGGCGCGTGGGATGTCCTCGTCGCGCGCGCGATCAACTGGGTGCCCGGAGTGATTTCGATCGCCACCGCCATCCTGGTGGCGCTCGCGATCCGCGTCGTCCCGCTGCGGCCGGCGGTGGTCACGGCGATTGCGCTGATATTCGAAGTCGTCGGCAGTTACGGCATCGCGGCGGCCGAGTTCCTCCACCCACTCGGCCTCAACGGTGACGAGACCTGGGTCGGCCTGTCGTGGGTCGCGGTCTGGATGCTGCTCTTCAACGTTGTCGTCCCGACGGTGCCACGCGTCGCCGTCATCGCGGCGCTGATTTCAGTGACATCGGTACCCGCCATGGTGCTGCTCTCGATGTCGATGTTTCCGGCCGAGAACTGGCCGGGCGGCGTGCAGATCTTTTTTGCCTTCGGCTTTCCGTACGTGCTCGTGGTGATCATGGCGTATGTCGGCGCACGCATTGTCTATAACCTCGGCACCGAGGTGACGCGCGCACGTCAACTGGGGAGCTATCGCCTCGAGGAACGGCTCGGCCAGGGCGGCATGGGTGAAGTCTGGAGCGCCAGTCATCGCCTGCTCGCCCGGCCGGCGGCGATCAAGTTGATCAAGGCGCGAGCGGCCGACGCCGGGAGCGCGGACGACATGCGGCGGCGATTCGAGCGCGAAGCGCAGGTGATCGCACAGCTGCGATCGCCGCACACGGTGACGCTCTTTGACTACGGCGTCGCCGACGACGGGGCCTGCTATTACGTGATGGAGCTGCTCGACGGGATTGATGCCGACACGTTGATCAAACGCTTCGGCCCGATCTCCGCGGAACGCGTCGTCCATATCGTCCGGCAGATGTGTCACTCGCTGTCCGAGGCCGAGTCACACGGGCTGGTGCACCGGGATATCAAGCCGGCCAACATCTTTCTCTGCCGCTACGGCGAGGACCACGACTTCGTCAAGGTGCTCGACTTCGGGATTGCGAAGGTGGTGCATGCGCCGTCCGCAGAGACCGAGATGGCGCTGACGGTGCCGAATCTGATTCATGGCACCCCGGCATTCATCGCGCCCGAGCAGGCCCTGGGCAGCGCAAACGTGGACGCCCGCGCGGACATCTATTCGACCGGGTGCGTGGCGTATTGGCTCCTGACCGGCCAGCTCGTGTTCAGCGCGGACACACCGATGAAGCTGCTGATGGCGCACGCGCACACGCCCCCGGAGCCGCCATCGACGAGGACCGAGATGCCGATTCCGCCGGACCTCGACGCGGTGGTGCTTTCATGCCTGGCAAAGGATCGTGCGCTGCGGCCACAGTCCGCACGGGACCTCCTGCAACGGCTCGACGCCATCACGTTCCCAAGCGGCTGGAACGAAACGCGCGCCCGCGCGTGGTGGAACGAACATCTGCCGCCTGCGGCGGGCTGACGGAGCCGCTACGCCGTCGGCAGTTCAGGTGAGACCCAGCGATTAATCCGGCCGAAGTGGCGGCCCACTTGCAACCGTCTCGAGCAGGAGGGGGCACATGCGAAGTATTGCTCTGGCTGCGGTCGCGGCCATCTTCAGCGCCACAGCGGTCGTGGTTCCACCGGCCTTTGCTCAGGCGCAGCTGCGTACGACCATCGATGCGGAAACGATGTTCAAGGTCCGCACCACACAGGCAATCGACGTCAAGACGGCGGATGGGCTGATATTCACCGGTACCGTTGAGGAGGACGTGCTCGACAGGAACGGCGACGTCGCGATCCCTGAAGGCGCCACCGTCGAGCTGATGGCCAGAAAGAGTGGCGAGGAAATGACCCTCGATCTCGAATCGGTCACCGTGAACGGCCGGCGTTACGCCGTGGTCGCGGATCCGAGTACGGTCGGAACATCCGGTCGCGTCGAGTCCGGAGCACGGACGATCGGTGCGAATCGGGATACGGCGGTCTACGTGGGTGGAGGTGCGCTGCTCGGCACCATCATCGGCGCGATCACCGGCGGCGGCGAAGGCGCCGCGATCGGCGCGGCGGTCGGGGCCGGAGCGGGCGCCGCCACGCAGATCGTGACGAAAGGGAAATCGGTGTATCTCCCGGCGGAGTCGCTTGTGACGTTCCGCCTCGCGCGCCGGCTCACGGTCGACGTCGAAGACACCGGTTTCGATCGCGACAGTCGCCACTACCACCGGGACTACGGCCGATAACGCCGCGCCATCTCGTGGGGCAAGCCTTTCAGGCTTGCCTCGCGAACCCGCAGGGTTCGCGCCACGTTCCTGCCTCACCCAATCAGCACGTTCACGATCGCGTTGCCGATGCCCACCAGCGCGGCCCCGGAAATCAGTCCCGCGCAGATCGACTCATAACCCTCGATCCAGATCGCATGGGCGCGCGTGCCCGGCGCGGGGTTTGTTCGGGCCTGCCGCCAGAAGACCATCGCGCCCACCCACATCGCGAGGCACGACTCGGGCGGCAGCACGACGCCCAGTCCGATCGACACCGCGGAGAGCGGGAAGCGGCCCTTGGTGCGGATGCGCGCCACCTCGAACACGGCGGCAAGAATCGCGGCCACGATCATCGAAATGATCGCGGACGAGGGCAGCTGGCTCAAGCCGTTCGTGATCAGGTCTGCCACGCCCTTCCATTGGACGGCGGCCGGCATGGCGAACTGCTCCGAGACGATTGTCGATGGCGACCGCGCGCCGTCGGGGCCTGGAGGCAGGAAGAGGAGGAAGAAGAGCGGCACTGTCGCCAGCGTGCCCGCCAGAATGCCGATGAAGTGGCCAACCGCCTGCTGGCGCGGCTTCGCGCCGAGCATGTAGCCGGGCTTGATGTCCGAGAGCAGGTTCGACGCGTTCGACGCGATCTCGGCGGTCATGGTCGCCGGGAGCAGGTTCGTCGCCGGATTGACGCGATCGATCGCGCCCATGCTGAACTGCGTGATCTTCGACAGGGCGCCCACCGGTGTCCACGACGTCAACGCCATTGAGTTCGTACAGATCACGGTCAGCAGGAAGATCAATGGCAGCGAGATCAGCGAGAGAAACCAGCTCACGCCGAAGAACGCGTGCGTGATCGCCGCACCGGCGATGCTGAGGATGGGGACGCCGGCAAACGACACCCAGAGCGGAACCTCGATGTGGCGCAGCGGATCCGCCGCCGGCGTCGCGGGTCCCTTCTTCGTCGTCAGCATCGCGAACGCCTTGGTGAAGATTTCCGGTTTGGCAAACAGGCCGATGAGCGCCCCTACAACCATCATCGTCACGGCCCACCAGAGCGACCACTGGTTGACGATCTCGGGACGGGAGATGGCGACGAGGGTGCCGTCCGGGGCGGTGTAGGCGCGGATGTCGCCGCGCTGGATCATGATCGGCGCGAGCACCGCGAAGTTCACGAGTGCGCCCAGAAGCACGCTGGTCGCGACGCGGACCCCCATCAGGCCGCCCACGCCAAGCATCGCCGCATCGAGTGTCATGCGCAGGCCGAGCTGCCGGATGTCGATGCCGAGGATCTTCGGGATCCAGAGGTTCAGCCTCCCGGCCGCGTCGTAGTAGTACTGGTCGAACCGCTCCTGCCAGTGCCACGGCTCCACCAGTCCGGCCCACGTGTCCATTCGGAGCAGCTTGAATTGGAGCAGCCGCATCCATCCGTCGCTCGAGACAAACTGGTACAGGCCCGTGAACACCGCGGTGAGGGCCAGCAGCTTCGCCCGGAGCATGCCGGCCGCCGCTTCGCCCGAGTACAGCGCGTCGAGCACGACGCCGGCGGCGCGCCCCTCGGGGAAGGGAAGCTGGTCTTCGTTGATGAAGCGCCGCTTCATCGGAAATGCCACCAGCACGCCGACGCTCGAGATGACGACGTTGAAGATCATCAACTGCCACCATGGCACGATCGTTCCCGTGACCATCATGTAGGCGGCCAGCCCGGCGACCATTGGCGTCACCATGTACCCGGAGGCCGTGGCGATCGATTGGGTGCAGTTGTTCTCGAGAATCGTGAAATCGCCGATCAGCCCCGTTCGCGACAGGATCTTGTAGATCGCGAACGCCAGGATGACCGAGGTGAGCCCGACGCCGATGGAGATGCCGGTCTTACCCGCGATGTACAGCGCGGTGGCCGAGAGGATGCCGCCGAGAAGAAAGCCGGTGATTGCCGCCCGGACCGTGAGCTGCGGCATCTCGCCGCGGTAAACGTTCTCCAGCCACCACGTGTCTTTCTCGAGCCGGGTCCAGGTCGCGATCTGTTCGTCGTTCAGCTGATTGAGGGCCATCCGGCTAGGGGAGTTCGAGCCCGGCCTTCTTCAAGGCGGCCGCGTTTCGTGGACTTCGGAGGAACGTCAGGAGCTCGCGCGCCACCGCGGCGTCCTTTGCCGTCTTCAGAATGCCGCCGGAAAAGATCGTGACTTTCTGAATGTCAGCCGGCAGCGGCCCGAGATAGGTGATGCCCTTCACGTGCAGCAGCTCGCTGACCTGCTGAAAGCCGAGGTCGCCTTCGCCGCGCGCCAGCGCTTCGCCGACGGACTGTCCGGACGGAAGCTGCTTGATCTTCGGGCGAAGGGTTCCAAGGATGCCCTGTTTCTCGAGCACTTCGAGGAGATGGACGCCGCTCGGGCCGCTCGAGATGACGATCGACGAGGCGCCAAGCATCGCCCGCCTGAGATTGTCGCTGGTCGAGATATCGGGCTTCGCGACACCCGCACGCACGGCAACGCCGACGATCGATTTCGCCAGATCGACCCGGCTGCCGGGCATGAGCCCGCCCGACGCGATCAGCGCGTCGACGTCCGCCGCCGGCATGAAGACGAGATCCGCAACCTCGCCGGAGTCGATACGCTTCCTGATGTTCAGCGTGCCGTCCCACGACACCATCACATGGTGGCCCGTCGCCTTCTCGAATTGCGGGATCAATTCGACGAAGGCCTCGCGCACGCCGTTCGAGGACCACACCGTCATCTGCGCGGCATCAGCGCGACAGACGAGGAGAACCGAGAAAACGGCTGCGGAGTACGTCAGCTTGCGCATACAGCTCCTTGTTCTATGACGCCGCGACTGACGTTGCCGGCGCCGCCTCACCGCGCAGCCCGAACAACACCAGCCCGAACGACGTAAACGTCGCCGGAATGATGATCGCGAGCAGCGCCAGCAGAATGCCGGCCTGCGGCATGGGTGCCGTCACCCCCGGCGACGACGCGGGACCGGGAAGATCGACGACGGCGCCGAAGATGTTGCCGGCGAGGCCCACGTAGGCCGCGGTGAGACCGCTGATCAGCAACGTCTGTCGTTGTCCATCGGTCAACCGCAGCTCGCGCCAGACGAGTCCGACGATTGCGAGGATGAACGCCGTCAGAAACGCGGTGACGTGGGCGGCGAGCCATCCGCGTGGGTTGGGCAGAAGCATGATGGCGAGGCCCAGACACGGCGCGGCGAACAAGAACACAAAACCGTGGCGGAGCAGCATCCGCCGCTGGCGTTCGAGCATCATGGCCTCCTGTGGCCCGTCATTCTACTGCCGGCTTCAGAGAGGAGGTAACGAAGGTCGCGGAGGTCACGGATTCACACGGAGACACGGAGGCACGGAGACGAACGGAGTTTTCTTGAACCACAAAGGCCACGAAGATCCGACGAGCTGCGGCCGTTCGATTGGCCGCCGAAGGCGGCCTGCCGCGATGTACGAGACCACAAATACAAACCGCCCTGGCGCCGTCAGCGGCTTGTATTTGTGGTCTCGCACATCACGGCTGTCGGCGCGTAACGCGCGCCGACCAATCGAACGGCCCTCCGTGCGTCTCCGTGCCTCCGTGTCTCCGTGTGAATCCGTTTCCTCCGTCCACGTCCGTGATCGCGTAGGCTGCTCTTCCCGCCACGTTTGTCTTCCGAACGCGGACCTTCGCGCGCCATGTCCCGCGACTTGAACGACAACGCCACGCGTCGAGGCTGGTATTCCATTTGCCTCGCGTTTCCACCTGACCGAAATCCCGATGCGACTTGTGTACAACCTGCCCACAGTCATGTGGAGAATGCAGAGGGCGGATGCGTCGTGCCACGCGGTGATCTCGCCGCGATCCGACGGCGCGCTCCTCGTGTGGTTTCTCAACAACCGCCCGTTGGGGCATCGCGACTTCGACGATTGGAGCGACGCGCTGCGCTGGAGCGAGCAGCTGCAGGCGCAGAACTGGGCGGCAGGCTGGCGCCTGTTGACCGACTAGCACGAGTAGAGCGCGACCTCAGATTAGGACCGCAGGTTACACTGCGGAATGATTTCCCGACGCCTCTTCACGATCCTGCTGGCGGCGAGCGTCGCGCTGGCCGCTGCGCCGGGCTGCGACGACAGTCCCACAGCGCCATCCTCCGTCACCGTCGTCGCCTTCGGCGACAGCATTACGGCAGGAGTTGGCACCAGCGGCAGCAACGACTATGTGTCGGTGCTGTCGAATCGGACCGGAGTGTCGATTATCAATGCCGGCCGGCCCGGGGACACGACGGCGTCGGCGCTCGCCCGCATCGACAGCGCCGTGCTGTCGCGTGACGCGGACATCGTGATTGTGTTCCTTGGCGGCAACGATCTGCTGCAAAGCGTGCCGGTGCAGCAGCGCATCGCCAACATCACCGCGATCGTCCAACAGATTCGCAGCGACGGCGCCGCGGTCATCCTCGTCGGCGTGGGAAGCGGAGCGCTCGATCCGTTCGAAGGCGCGCTGCCGGGTATTGCCAGTCAGACGTCTTCGACGCTGGTTCCAGCCGTCCTCGACGGGATCTTCGGCGTGCCGAACTTGATGGCGGACTTGATTCACCCGAACAACGCCGGTCACGCCATCATCGCGGATCGCATCGAGCCGGCGCTGCGTGCGGCGCTGGCCGCTGTGGGTTCCTAGCGCGGATTTCGATTCCGTGGCGCGAACCGTGCCAGATGCTCTAGCGGTTCGTGAGGGGACAGGGTGGCGTTCGCGGGAACATGTCGTCTCTTCCCGGCACGACGTGAAGGACGATGCCGGTGACGCGTTGCCCCTCCAGGAATTCCAACCGATTGTGCTCGAGAGGCCGGCCGTACTGCGTGATTTCGGCTAACCGCCAGCCGTATGGCAGGGAGCGCAATCCCAGGCAGCGTTCGCCGGCGAGCCCCTTCAGCGTGAACTTGCCCTCGGGGCCGACGAGGCCATTCGTATCCGCCAAGGAATACGCGGAGCCGCGGCCGAGAAGGGCCATGACCCGAATGCCGCCGGGGCCGTGCAGCGGCCGGTCCAGCCCGGAGAATTCGACGCGCCCGCTGACTTGCGCCGCAGCGCCGAGCCTCATGAAGACTTCGAGTGGAGCGTTGCCGACCTCCACGATCTCCATACCTGCCAGCTGTTCGTCTCCGACCGTTGCTGTCGCAGTCAACACCAGTTTTCCGGGAAACACGGAGGTTAGGGCGACCGTGCCGTCCTTACCGGCTTTCCCTGCGTGGTTCGCCTGGAACGTCGTGCCGTTAAAAGACCGCGAGTCTGAGAAGGAGTTCACCTCGGCTCCGGCCGCAGGGATGCCGGCCGGGGTGACGACGGT
>JAICQE010000190.1 GCA_025938035.1 Vicinamibacteria bacterium | reverse complement strand
TGTTGTCACTACTGCTGCCGGACGGGTTGGAAGTCGCAACCCTGGACGGCATCGTCGACGGACTCGTGGCGCTGGCCCAGCGGCACCGGGCCGTACTCGTCGGCGGAAACATCACGCGAACGCCCGGACCGCTGGCGATCGACGTGACGGCAACCGGCACGGTACATCCGCGGCGCATTCTGAGGCGCAGCGGGGTACGGCCCGGGGACGAGGTGTATGTCACCGGAACGCTGGGCGACGCCGCCGTCGGCCTTCGATGCCTGCAGCAGGAGCGCGGCGCGGCGGACACATATGCGTCCTGCGTGGAGCGCTATCTGAGGCCGGAACCGCGAGTCCGCGCCGGGTTGCTGCTCGGGCGCAATCGCGTGGCCTCGAGTTGTATGGACGTGAGCGACGGACTCGCTGATGCCGTGCGCCAGGTGGCATCGGCCTCGAATGTCGGCATCGCGCTCGACGCGGCCGAGATTCCGCTCAGCGATGCGGTGCGGCACTGGCACGAACGTATGGGCGGCGACGCGCTCGAGACCGCGTTCGCATCGGGTGACGACTACGAGCTGCTCTTCACCGTGCGCCCCCCGCACCGCGGCCGGCTGCGCGGCGTCCTGCAGACGATGCGCACGCCGGTCACTCGGATAGGAGTGGCGACGAAGGAACGGGATCTGGTCGTCCGTGGCGCGACGGGCACGCGCGCGCTCCCGGCCGGATACGAACATTTCCGGACCGGTTGACGGCGCGTTCGTAGTGTCCGGCTTCAGCCGACGGTTGGTGTACGTAGTGTCCGGCTTTAGCCGGACCAGCCCGGCTTCAGCCGGACCGTTGATGCACGGCGCGGTTTCGTAGTGTCCGGCTTCAGCCGGACCAGATTCCGACTTCAGCCGGACCGCGGGGTGAGCCACCCCACAAGTATGCGATTCACGATCTCGCGATCGATCGGGCGGAAGCTGGCGGTGCTCGTCGTCGCCATGGTGGGCTTCGTGTTCCTGTACGAGACGCGGATGCTCGATTCGCGGTATCTGTCGCTGACGTCGATGCTCGGGAACGCGCAACCGCCGCCGGGCTCGCGGCTGCAGTTCGACGCCACCGCCTATTGCAAGGGCACGACGACCGCCTCGGGCGTCGGTGTTCGTACAGGGATAGCCGCCGCCGATCCGGCACTCCTTCCTGTCGGCAGCGTGCTCAACATCGCAACGGGCGACAGCCGCTACAACGGCGTCTACACCGTGATGGATACCGGACCGAGCGTACGAGGCCGGATCCTCGACCTGTACATGTGGAGCTGCCACGAGGCGCTGCGCTTCGGCCGCAAGGAAGTGCAGGTCACGGTCCTGCGCCTCGGATGGGATCCGACGGCCAGCTCACCGCGCCTGATCGATCGGCTGTTCCGCGGCCGCGAGGCGCGGCGCCGCATCCCTCCGCCCGATGCGCCGCCGCCGGCTGGCGTGCCGCCTGGCGAAGAGACCCCGGCAACGCCGCCGGCTGACGCCACGACGGGCAGCGCTGCCGGCGAGAGCGACACCGGCAGCCCCGCGATCGGTCAATAGCCTTTCAGCCTTTCTTCTCGGTATCCGCCGACGCTCCGGAGATGTCGATTCGCCGCCCGCGCCTTGCTTCCGCCGACGGAGCCTGCATCACGATTTCCAGCATGCCGTTGGTGAACGTCGCCTTGGCGGAATCGCCAATGGCGCCCGGCGGCAATGGAATGACGCGCGTGAAGCTGCCGTAGCTCCGCTCGCTCCAGAACATCCCTTCACGATCGTCCTCGAACTCGCGTTTCCGCTCACCGTGAAGTGTGATCGAGTCGTCGTTCACCTCCACCGTCAGATCCTGGCGGCTCATGCCTGGAACTTCCGCGCGGATGACGAACTCGTCGCCGCGCTGGAATGCGTCCACGGCCGGCATCCAGTCGCCCATCTGACGTGCCATCTGGGACATCATCCCGCGTCCCTGCGTGCCCCATGCGGACGTGGGCGCCAGCCCTCGCGGCCAGTTCAGATGACCGAACCAGCGCTCCATTTCGTCCACGCCCTGGCGCATGAGAGAAAACGGACTGAAGGACGACCGCTCCCGCTCCCAGTCCCGATCCCGATGCACTCCTTCCGGCGAACGCTGCGCCGGGCGTCCTGAACCCTGTTCGGTATGGGTCCGATCGTGCTTCGGTTTACTGTCCGTTGGCATCTTCTCGCCTCCTCTGTCCGCGCTAGCGGACCCGCAGATCCGAGTCCATGCGCACGCGGATGATCGAGCCGGCCGGCAGGGTGACGTCCTTGCCTTCGGTCGCCGCAATCGCGCCGCCGGCGCCAATCACCGCGCCAAGCACCGCACCTTTGACGCCGCCGAGGAGTCCGCCGATTACTCCGCCGACACCAGCCCCTGCGCCGGCCGTACCCACTTCATCGCGGATGCCGCCGCTTTCGAACACCTGCGTCGCCATGCCGCGGATCGGGTAGTTGCGTCCGCGCACGGTGATCTGATCGAACGACAACGTCAGCCGCCCGACGCGCTCGACGCGGCCGGGCCGCTCGACGGCAGTCACGACACCGCGGACCACGGAACCCGCCGGCATCAGTACGCGGCCGTTCTGCGTGACGTCCACGGCGGTGGTTGCCTCGAAGCGCTGCTCAGGCGTTGCTGTCTCCGAGCTCAGCGTGGTCTGCAGGCGCACGTCGAGCTCCTGTCCCGTTGGAATTACGCCGAGCTCGCTCGTGTTCACCTCGGTCGGACCGGCCGGGGCGGTCTGCGTGACGCCCGTACTCGACTGTGGAGTGTTAATCGGATCGCGCGCGGTCGCGCCGCACGCGACAGCCGTGACGGTGGCTCCCATTACCAATGTCTGGATGACTCGAAGCATTTCCCTACCTCCTCAAACCCTCTGAACAGACGAGTGGCGATCGCATCCCTGCTTCTGATGCAGTTCTAGCAACGGTGGTGCCGGTGGATAGCAGAGGTAGTGCTGGAGATCCGGCTGAAGCCGGACGCTACGTGTGAGAAAGTCCGGCTAAAGCCGGACGCTACGTGTGAGAAGGGCCCGCTGAAGCCGGACGCTACTGCGCGACGACGGACGCCCGGCTGAAACCGGACGCTACGTGCGGCAAAGTCCGAGCGTGTCGCGCTGCCGTTTACGACGCGTGGTGTGGTATCAGCGTCCCGTGCCGGGCGAGCAGGTCGCGAACCTCTTCGTCGGTCGTCTGGTCGAAGTCGTGGTACCACTGGCCGACTGCTGAAAACGGCGTCGGCATGCGGCCGCAGACGACTTCGTCGGCGAGCGCCCGCAACTCCTCACACGTATCCCCGGCGCCGACCGGGACGGCCACGATCACACGCGCCGGATGCTGCTGCTTCACGGCTTGAACCGCCGCCTTCATCGTCGAACCGGTCGCGAGGCCATCGTCGACGAGGATGACCGTGCGGCCCTCCAGCGGTGGCAGCGCACGTCCCGTGCGGTACACGGCCTCACGACGCTCGAGCTCCTGTTGCTCTTCGCGAGCGACCGCCTCGATCTGGTCCGCGCTGATTCCGAGGTACTGCACCACGTCGTCGTTCAGTACTTTGATACCGCCCGACGCGATCGCACCCATCGCCAGCTCACGATGGCCGGGTGTCCCCAGCTTACGCACCAGGAAGACGTCGAGCGGCGCATTCAGCGCCGTCGCCACCTCGAAGGCTACCGGGACACCGCCACGCGGCAAGGCGAGAACGAGCACGTCGTCGCGATCCGCGTACTTCTGCAGGAGACGGGCGAGTTCGCGGCCGGCCTCGCGCCTGTCGGCATAGGCCTGGGGATTCCTGAACATGAGAACCTTCCTCTCGCGAGCACCCTACGAGGTGCCGCCGCGCGGCGTCGCGGAGTCGTGGCCCGCCCGCGGCCGCAGGTGCTGCCGGAACCACGCGATCGCCAGCCGGGCGACCTGGTCGAGCGTGCCAGGCTCTTCGAACAGGTGCGTGGCCCCGGGAACGATCTCGAGACGCGTGACAGCCCGGATCTGCCGCTGCGCATCTTCGTTCAACTCGATGACCGGTTCGTCATCGCCACCGACGATCAGCAGCGTCGGCGCTTGCAGCCGACCCAGCGCCTCGCCGGCAAGGTCGGGCCGGCCGCCACGAGAGACGACCGCCGACGCACGATTTGGACGCTCGGCCGCCGCGATGATGGCAGCCGCAGCGCCCGTGCTGGCACCGAAGAAACCAATCGGAAGGCGTCGCAGGTCCGGCTGCTCGACCGCCCAATCCGTCGCCGCAACCATCCGCCGGCCGAGCCGCGGGATGTCGAACCGGAATTCGCGCGTGAACTGGTCGATCGACTCCTCAGCCGGCGTCAGCAGATCGAGGAGCAGCGTCGCGAGTCCGGCATCATCGAGCATCTCGGCGACCTGCCGGTTCCGCGTGCTCCGGCGGCTGCTGCCGCTGCCATGCGCGAACACGACAAGCCCCGAAGGGTCGGCCGGAACACGCAGGTCGGCGCCGAGCAGCGCCGACTCGTCGGGTATCTGTACCGCGCGCGGCGAAGTGGTGGTCTGACTCATGTCACATCCCCGTCGGGTAGGTTTCCGGTACGTCGGCCTCGATTTCCGCCCAACGCTCGAGCGGCTGCAGGGCGCGCGTCTCGTCGACGTGAAGCATCAGGTCGAACTGCTCCGGCAGTCGCGCGCGGAAGTAGTGGCTCGCGCGCTCCGTTTCCGGAACGTAGATGACGCCAATGGCGCGTTGCAGTCGCGTTGGCGTCAACGCCGAACGGACCGGTTCGTCCTTCAGCCTTATCGCGAATCGCTCGATGCCAGCTTCGTGAAACAACCGTTCGTAGCTGCCGGTCAGCGACGGTCTGACGCGCCGCTGCTCCGCCGGAGAATCCCAATCGCGCGCCGCCGTGACAGTGCCGGCATGCGTGGAGAACCCGATCAGGCACGCCTCGCCCCCGAACTCCTGGCGCACCAGCTGCCCGAGGTTCAACTCGCCCCACTCTCCCATCTGCGTGGCGCGGGCGTCGCCGAGGTGCGAATTATGCGCCCAGACGACGGCGCGTGCCGTACCGGCCTGCCGTCCAATCCACGCCATCAGCGCCTGTAACGTCTCCATCATGTGCGTATCGCGGAGGTTCCACGACTCGACGCGCCCGGCAAACATCGCCCGGTAGTACTCCTCGGCGTTCCGGACGAGGCGCGCGTTCTGTTCGGCGAAAAAGAATTCGTCCTCGGCAACGAAGCCGTCGCGCCGGGCATACTCCGCCGCCCGCCGCCGCAGCTCCACGAGCTGCGCGACAACGTCGTCTTCGCACGACCGCGACAGCCCGACACTGGCGGCGTACCCATAGGCCTGGGAATCCTCTCCGAAGCGCTCGAAGCAGCCATAGCGCGCGCGTGCCTGCCGCGCTGCTTCGGGATCGATCCTGGATAAATAGGTCAGTACGGCTTCGATGGACGTGTGCAGGCTGTACAGGTCCAGCCCGTAGAACCCGACGCGCTCTTTCGTGCTGCGGCTGCGGTTCCATCCATGCAGCCAGGCGCAGAAGTCGACGACGACGTCGTTGCGCCACATCCAGCGCGGGAATCGGGTGAAATCGGCAAGCGCCTGCTCGGGAGTGGCGTCATCCGACATGTGGCGAACCCATCGGTTGACCCGGTAGGCATCGGGCCAGTCGGCTTCGGCCGCAACGATGTTGAACCCCTTCCGGTCGATCAGCGCCTGGGTCAGATCGGCGCGAATGCGGTAGAACTCGTGCGTGCCATGCGTGGCCTCACCGATGAGCACGATACGCGCATCGCCGACAGCATCGAGAAGCGGCCCTACACCATCAGGGCCCGTCTCGAACCACAACGCGGCGTCGCGAACGTCGTGGACCGCCCGATCCACAGCCATAGAGGCACCTCGTCCAGGGCAGGCAGGACAACCATTCGGGAAGGTGCAACTCAGATACCGATCTTCTCCGTCTCCTTGAACTGCAACTGGTAGAGGCGGTGGTAGATGCCGCGACGGCCCAGCAGTTCCTGATGTGTCCCGCTTTCGCGCAACTCTCCCTTGTGGAGGACGAGGATGCGGTCCATGTCCTGAATAGTCGAGAGACGATGCGCGATGGCGATCGTCGTACGACCCTGCATCACCACTTTCAATGCATCGCGGATGAGCAGTTCCGTTTCGGTGTCGACACTCGAAGTCGCCTCGTCCAGGATGAGCACCGGCGGGTCGAACGCCAGCGCGCGGGCGAAGGACAGGAGCTGCTTCTGCCCCACCGACAGGGTCGCACCGCGCTCGGCTACGGGCGTCTCGAGCCCCTGCGGCATCTGATCGACGAACCTCGCCGCGTGCACCGCCGCCAGCGCGCGGCGGATGCGATCGTCGTCGATTTCGCTGTGTCCGAGCCGTACGTTCGCCGCAATCGTCCCGGAGAACAGATGGACGTCCTGCAGGACCATGCCGAACAGGGCGCGCACTGCCGCCAGGTCCATGTCGCGGATGTCGACACCATCGATGGTGATCCGTCCCTGCTGCACGTCATAGAACCGCAGCAGCAGGTTGACGACCGTCGTCTTCCCTGAGCCGGTGGCGCCGACAATCGCGACGCGCTGACCGCGCTCGACCTCGAATGACACGTTCTTCAGGACCGGCTCGCCTTCGACATAAGCGAACGAGACGTTCTCGAAGGCAATACGGCCCGCGGGCGCCGGTGGCCGATCCGGGCGGCGGTCTCGATACGTCAGCGCCGCCCGCTCCGGCGACGCGACTTCGACAGGCGTGTCGAGCAGCGCGAAGATGCGTTCCGACGATGCCATGGCCCCCTGCAGCACGTTGAACTTCTCGGACATGTCGCTGATGGGCCGGAAGAACCGCTGCGAGTACTGCAGGAACGCGACGAGCGAGCCGAGCGTCAGCGCATCGCTGATGACCCGGCCGCCGCCGTACCACAGGATGAGGGATGCGGCCAGCGCGCTCACCAGTTCCACTGCCGGATAGAACACGGCGTAATAGAAGATCGACTCGACGTTCGCGTCGCGATGGGCGCGATCGATTCCGTCGAATGCCGCGAAGTCTTTCGCCTCGCGCCGGAACAACTGCACGGTCGCCATCCCGGTGATCCGCTCCTGCAGGAACGCGTTGATGCGCGCAATCCACGTGCGGACCACCCGATAGGACTCGCGTACGTGGCGGCGGAACCATTGCGCGATCAGTGCGATCAACGGCAGCACGGAGAACGCGACCAGCGCGAGCTGCCAGTCCATCCACACCAGCATGGCCATGATGCCGAGCAGGGTGAACAGATCGCCGAAGGCGGCCACCACTCCGGACGTGAACAGCTCGTTGAGCACGTCGACGTCGGTCGTCACGCGCGTCATCAGCCGGCCGACAGGATTGCGATCGTAGAAGCGCAGGTCGAGTCGCTGCAGATGCGAGAACACCTGCATGCGCAGGTCGAACATGATCCGCTGCCCTGTCACCTGCATGGTCCATGTCTGCGCGTACTCCAATGCGAACGAGGCACCCAGGGTCAGCAGATACATCGCCGCCACCGCGGCGAGCCCGGACAGGTCGGCGGCCGGAATGTACGCGTCGATGACCAGCTTGGTCAGGTACGGCGGTACGAGCTGCAGCAAGGAGTGCGCGACGATCGCCACGAAGGCGAAC
>JAICQE010000120.1 GCA_025938035.1 Vicinamibacteria bacterium | reverse complement strand
GGGTCAGTCGTCCGCATGTGGGGCGCACCCTGCCGGGTGCGCCTGGCGGGCCTGACGCGGGGGCCCCCTTCGCGCTCGGGCGATGGGGTGGCGTGGCCCGCCCCACGATCGAATCGTCAGACCCAGGTCGCCTTTCTGAGCGTTCGAGCGTAGCTGCCGCCGTTCTTGAGCACCTGATTGTCAGCGGAGCGTCGTTTGCCACCGAGTTGGCGTCGGCGTGCAGCCTGAGCGACGACGAGATACGAGCGGGGCTGACCGAACTGGTAGCCGCCGGAGCCGTGAGCTCCGATGGCTTCGCCGGGCTCCGCACCATCATCGGCACACGGCCGACGACAGCGACCGGCCGCTGGTTTACGGTGAACACCGGGCAGGAGCCCGACGTCGAAACGGTGGCCTGGACGCTGCTGCGCCGTTACGGCGTGATCTTCCGTCGTCTCCTGGCGAGGGAAACGGCGCCGGTCACGTGGCGCGAGCTGGTGCACGTGTATCGGCGCCTGGAAGCCCGCGGCGAGATTCGCGGCGGCCGGTTCGTGACGGGCGTGTCGGGCGAACAATACGCGCTCGCCGACGCAGTCGAGCGTCTCCGCGAGATCCGGCGTACGCCGGCAGACGATCGACTCGTGACGATCAGCGCCGCCGATCCGCTGAACCTCACCGGCATTGTCACGCCCGGCGATCGCCTCCGCACCGTTGCCGCCAACCGCATCGTCTACCTGCGCGGGGTTCCGGTTTCGGCGATGGAGGGGGACATGCTTCGCGTGCTCACGCCGGTCGACGCAACCCTGGCCGCTGCGGTTGCTGAAGCCGCCGCAGGCCGTCGCGTGCCCGTTGTGCGCGGGTACGTTGGGAGGGTGTAGAGTCGTTCGGATCGTTCGAGTCGTTCGGATCGTTCGAGTCGTTCGGATCGTTCGAGTCGTTCGGATCGTTCGAGTCGTTCGAGTCGTTCGACGTGTTTGGGTGGGGCCGGATGCGAACACTACTACAGGGAGTCGCAATCCTGACGGCCGTTGCCGGCTTGGCCGTCGCAGCACAAACGACTCAGGAACTTCGTATCGACCCGGCGGCCACGAGCGTCATCGTCCACGTCGGTCGCGCGGGTCTGTTCAGGTTCGCCGGGCACGATCACGAGGTCGCCGCGCCCGGCGTCGAAGGCCGCATCTCACTGGATTCAAGCGACCCGAGCCGTTCGCGCGTGGCGGTGCAATTCGACGCGAAGGCTCTCAAGGTGACGGGTCGAGGCGAGCCGGCCGGAGACGTCGCCGAAGTGCAGCGCACGATGCTCAGCGACCGCGTCCTCGACGTGACGCGCTATCCGACGATTGCCTTCGAGTCCGATCGCATCTCGGTTCAACAGCGCTCGGCCAGCCGCCTGACCCTGCGCGTTGACGGCCGCCTGACGTTGCATGGTGTGACAAAGCCGGTGAGCGTTCCCGTGGCCGTGCGCCTCGATGGCAACCGGCTGACGGCAACAGGCGAGGCGACGGTCCGTCAGAGCGAGTTTGGAATCCGTCCGGTGACGGCGGCGGGCGGGACGGTGCGGGTCAAAGACGAAGTCGACGTGATGTTCACCATGGTCGCCGTCGCCGGCGGAGCGTAAGAACACGCGTGGCTGAACCCGAACTGCCGCCGCTCTACTACGCCTCGATTGCAGGCGACCTCGTCGAGGTCAAACGGCTGCTCGACGCCGGCGCGGATCCGAACGACGGCGAGTCGGTGTTTCACGCTGCCGAGAAGAATCATCGGGCGGTGATTGATCTCCTCGTGCAGTACGGCTGCGACGTCTCCTCAGCGCACGCGGTCTACGGCAACACGCCGATATTCTTCCTGTGCGGCTTCGGCAATGACGAGGAGGGGCGCGCGGCGTGGCACCACGGAATCGCGTATCTGCTCGACCGGGGCGCGGATCCGAACACGCCAAGCACTCCGGGCCACGAGACGCCGCTGCATCGGATTGCGACTTCGCCGGCGGGACTCGCCACCGCCAGACTGCTCCTCGATCGCGGCGCGGATCCGCTGATCCGAAACACCGAAGGGGACGTCGCGTATCAGATTGCATTCCGCTCGGGCAACGAGGCGCTCGCACGAATGCTCGCGGACCGCGGGGGCGCGGTGCCGCTGACGCCGGCGGACGAGTTCATGGCCGCCTGCCGTCGCGGCGACGAGGGTCGCGCCCGCGCGCTGCTGGCCCAGGACCCCTCGGTCACCGCCGTGCTGCCGAAGGAGGTCGGCTTCGCCGGGACGCTGCTGCACTGGGCAGCCTGGACTGGAAACGTCGCTGCGGTGCGCACGCTCATCGCGGTTGGGGCGGACGTCAATCAGCGCGACCGCGAATTCAGCGCTTCACCGCTCGGATGGGCCGCTCATGGATCGTGCGAGTGCCGGAACGCGGACGACGACTATTGCACGGTCGTCGATCTGCTGTATGCCGCCGGCGCGACGCGGGAAGCGTCCATCAATCGCCTCGACGAGAAACCCGAAGGTATGGCAACCGCCCGCGTGGCCGAACGGCTGACGCAAAACCTGCCCTGATCAGTTTCCAACCTTCCCTCGACACGCACCGTCTATAGACGGGTAGCCGCGATCGAAAGGAGGGTGATGTGCGGATCCTGTCGATATGGTTCGTGCCTGTGCTGGCCCTGACGTGGCACGCACAAGCACAGCAGCCTCAGGTTCAGTCCACGAAAGCCGCAACGTTCGAGGTGGCCTCGGTGCGGGCCAACAAGTCGGGTGACCTCGCCATGCCCGCACGTACGCGAGGGCGCACGTACACGGCGACGAACATACCGGTTCGATATCTCGTCGCCTCAGCCTACGGTGTTCCCGCAGCGCGAGTGCTCGGCGGTCCCTCCTGGATCGGGTCCGCGAGCGTTGCAATGCCGCTCATCGGCGGGGAACGGTTCGACGTCCTCGCGACGCTGCCTGAAGGCGCCGGGCCGAACGAGGTGCCGGCGATGCTGCGCGTGCTTCTCGCCGATCGCTTCAAGCTGGTCGCACACAGCGAGATGCGCGATGCGCCGTTGTATGCGCTGGTTGCCGATCGCCCCGACGGGCGTCTGGGACCGCGGCTGCGTAAGGCATCGATCGATTGTGATGCGATAGATGCGGCAGCGATCCCGGCGGCGAAGCCGGGCGAACGCGGTCCCTGCGGGTCGGAGCTTGGCGGCGAGATCATCGGCCGCGGTCAACGGCTGACGACGCTGGCGCGGATGCTGTCGTTCTTCGCCGGCCGGCCGGTTGTGGACCGGACGAACCTGGCCGGGGGTTTCGATTTCGACCTCCGGTTCCCGGAGCTCGAGACACCGCCCGATGGAAGAAATGCGGCTGATGCGGGCGGAGGCATCTTCGTGGCGCTTCAGGAGCAACTCGGACTGAAGCTCGAACCGATCCGCGGGCCCCTCGAGTTCGTCGTGATCGACAGCGTTGAACGGCCGGCGGAAAATTGAGCGCCACGGAATCAAATCACCGCTAGCTCACCGGATTCGGGTGTGCGAGCCTGAGGAGATCAGGAGCGGGAAGTCGCGGGCCTGCGTAGGCCGGCACGTCGCCGAAGCGGCGATGCGCCTCCCAGTCATCGCGGGCCTGGCGGATTTCCTCGGGCGTTCTCGCCACGAAGTTCCACCACATCAGGATCGTTTCACCGAACGGCAGCCCTCCGATCAGCAGTACGCGGCTGCCGGCGGCGCTGGCGAGGGCAATCTCGTCACGCTGCGTGCCCAGGTAATAGAGCGTGTCCGCTCCAAGGACGTCCTTCTGAAGCGACGCGTCGCCCTTCAACACCAGCAACGCATGCTCGTGATCGCGCTGCAGCGGAACGGTCAACCTTTCACGGGGGTGGATTTGCAGTTCAGCGCCGACAAGCGGCGAGAAGTGCCGGGCAGCGGAGGTGGCGTCCCCCAGGATGCCTGAGAACACGCGCGCAACGCCCCCGGGGAATTCCACCGCCGGAACGTCCGGCAGATGCTGGAACGACGCCGCGTCGTGGCGATGACGCTCGGGGAGCGCAGTCCACAGCTGCACGCCGTTCAGCCGCCCGGTGTTCTCGACCGGCGTGCGCTCGGCGTGAGCGATTGCGTCGCCCGACGTCATGACGTTCAGCCCGCCCGGCCGAAGGAGTGCTTCCTGCTGCAGGCTGTCGTCGTGCACGACCTCGCCGTCGAGCAGCCAGGTAACGGTCTGCAGGCCCATGTGGGGATGCGGCGCAACGTCCATCGGCGCACCCGCGCTGAACGTCAGCGGACCGAACCGATCGAGAAAACACCACGGGCCGATCAGCCGCCGGCCTTTGACCGGCAGCGCGCGCAGCACCCGCAGATCGCCGATTCGTACGTCGCGCCCCTGATACGGTTCGAACTGCTGGCCACGCGCGCCGATCGCGACACACGCTTCCGCCGCAACGAGCGGTTCGTTCATCGCGCGATGATAACGCGCAGGTCAGCGTCGCCTCGGCTGAAGCGGATCAGGGGTGCTGGCCGCTGGCGATCTCGGAGGCGAGCAGGCGTATCTGACGTTCGATCTCCTGGTTCCAGCGCTCGAAGCCGCTCGGGCCCGTCCGGCCGCCGCGGTAGTCGCTCAGTGCCGCGAGCCGACGGACGACTTCGGCGCGCCCCAACCGCGCCGTCTCGCGATCCCACACGAGGTCGTAGGCCTGCTGGTCCGGTGTGACCGTGCCCGGATCGTGCGTCGCGTCCCTCTTCTTACGGCCAAACAGCAATCCCATCCGACTCCCGCCAGTGCGGTGGACTATAGCTCAGCTGGTCGGCGGGACAATCGGACGAAAGTGCTTGTTATGGCTGCACGCGGATTCGCCGGGGCCGCCCTGTCAGCCGGGACGGACGGGGCTCCAGCCAGCGGGCGAGAGGCGCCTGCGCGCGGCAGGAGAGGCACCGCACCGGCGTGGACGCCGTGCGCTCGTTCTTCGGGGCGAGATAGATACCAGCCGAGTACCCGCACTGCGGGCACTCGGCCAGTTTTGGAGACGACATGCCTTTGGGGAGGTTGTCCAACAGACTTATCGAACCGAAGTCCGGAGAACTGCAGAGGTGTGGTGGGTCGTCGTAGTGTCCGCCGTCAGGCGGACGGCCAATCAGCGGGGGCGACGGGACCCGGTGGTCGGATCGAACTGGTTGTTCTCGAGGCAGACGAACTCGATCAGATCCGCGTCCGGAAGAAGACGCTGATTGACGCGCACGGTCCATGGACGGGTGTACGCCTTGGGGTCGTCGATGGTCACGTCGATCTCCAGCGTGCCGACCGTTGGCCGCCGGAAGCGTTCGGTGATCTTGCCTTCGGACGTCAGCGGTGCGCCGTTGACGTCGAGCCAGCCGCCGTCGCGGAAGTGCGTGCTCTCGACGACGAGCGTGTCGCCGTCCCATCGGCCGCGCGAATACCCCCACCACCACGGCTGCGCATCCGCCGGAGGAGCCGGCCGGCCGTCGAGGAAGATCTGGCGCGTGCCTGCGTTGGCTTCGTACAGGATGACGATCAGATTCGGCTGCTGAATCAGCTTGCGCGGCTGTGAGTGCGTGTGCGACTGCATGTAGCCCATCGGCAGACATGCCGCATCGGGGTTGTCCTTGCTGTTGCCGGCCATTCGCTGCCTGCGCAGCTCCGCGCCGTAGGGCGTGAACGGCAGCCCGTCTTTGATGCCGGCCTCGATGTTCCAGAAGGTCGCCTGTGGCGGGGTGCCCGGCGGTGGAGGAGGAGGCCCGCCGCGAAAGCCGAGCACGCCGGCGTAGTTCCAGACTCCGGAAAGGTCAGGCTTTCCGTCGGGCGTGCGCGGAGCCGGTGCCGTGAGATTCACACGGCCGTCGGCGCCGCGCGACAGTCCGGCGGACGGATAGGACGGCCACTGTGCGCCCAGTGTCGCGCTGAGTGCGATGAATCCCCAGAGGACCGGTACCAGTGGCCGCACAGTCACGCGTCCTACGAACCAGCCTGCTGGAGATAGGCGTCGAGCTTCCTCTTCGCCTCGTCGTCCAGATCCACGAATTCGATGCCGAATCCGAACCCTCCTGTTTTGATTGGCACAACGCGCCCAGGGAGTGCGACTTCACCCTCGCCGAGCTGCGCGGTGAGGATTACGCGGGTTCCCTCGGGGAACGACATCGACGTGTCGACGAAGCAGCCGGCCGGGCTCAGATCCGTCATCCGCATCTCATGGCGTCCCGACGCGCCATCGAGCCGGCACTCGACCAGTACGGGCAGGCGAGGGTATCGGCGCTTGTTGACGTACTCCACGCAGGGTGCCTCCTACCCAGAGAGGATCGCAGATCCGGCGCATGGCCGCCAGCGTTCGTGCAGGAGTGCGAATGTTCAGGCGCCGAAGGTGCGCACGGTGATCGAGACGAGATCGGTCGCGTACAACACGAGTAATCCCGCGGCGAGTGCCGGCGCGACGATGTGCCGGCCAAACCGGGAAATTGCGGCCAGACGCCTCGAACGCCGGCGATCGCGTTCGAGCTTCGCCCGGCACAGCGCGCGGACACGGTCGGCACGGCCGGCTCCTGGCACGAGCGGTGGCAGGGTGTACACGCAGTGGTTCCGGATCTCGCCGGCGGATTCAGGCGTCATGTGATGACCTCGCGCAAGGCCGTCAGCCCCGGCCCGTCGGTCGCTGAGAGGTGGCGATCGACCAGGGCGCGGGCGCGGCTGAGACGCTGGCGCATGGCCGGCGATGAGATGTCGCAGACCACCGCCGCCTCCGAGGGGCTGAGGCCTTCGATCCCGACGAGCAGCAGCGCCTCGCGATAGATCGTCGGCAAAGCGGCGATAGCCGCGGCGATGCGCCGCTCCATCTCGCTCGCCTCGGCGACTTCCAGAGGCGAGGGCGTTGGCGCCCCTCTGGACCACAGGCCCGCCGCCTCCGGGTCGCCCCAGTCTTCGATCGCCCGCGAGCGCCGATAGCTCAGATGCAGGTTGCGGGCAACGGTGAACAGCCAGGGACCGAGGCGGGTATCGGGCTGCAACCGCCCGGCATGCGACACCAGACGGAGCCACGTCTCCTCGAGAAGGTCCTCGGCAACGTCGCGGCTGTTGGAAAGGCGGGCGAGGAAGTTGAAGAGCCGTGCGTTGAACGCGTCGTGCACCGCCTCGAACGCCGCCGGGTCTCGCTCACGCAGGCGGGCAACGAGCTGGAGCTCGAGATCGCGGTCCACGAGCGTAGTAACGCGCGGCGCGGCCTCGCGTGACAGGTCACGCTCCAGGTGGTTGCGCGTTATGTCAGTCATCACATCCTGGAGGTGACATGTTTCCCGAGATGCTTCGCCAGATGGGCCCCGCCGCCATCTTGAGTATGTTGGTCGGCCTGCTTCCACTCGGGCTCGGCATTCTGTACGCCGCCCGGCCCACCGAACAGCGGCTGGCGCTGATGCGGCCGATTTCGCTGGCGGCGATCTTCGGCGCTCTTCACGGCTGTGCCCTGGGCTTCGTGAATGTGTTCAGGAACATCGCGCAGAAAGAGGTGCCCACGTTCGACAACATCTCCTTTGTCGGGGCCGCCGAGTCGCTGGTGACGCTCTTCTTCGGCTTCGGCTGCCTGATGCTCGCCTGGCTCTGCGTTGCCATCGGACTGTGGCGGGGACCACAGACTCGCTAAGGCGTCGAGCGCATCGACGATGGAAAGCGGAAGTCCGCCATGTTGGCGTCGAGTTGCACGCCAGCGCTGTTGATCAGCATCGATCCGGATCGATAGCCGCCGACCGAGATCACGACGTCGATCATTTGTTGCGCGTCGAGCGACTTCGACAGCGTGGCCCAGGTCGCGGGAGAGACAACGTCGTTCTCGAACAGCTCGTCCGCGGCCTGGAGCAGGGCGGTTTCGAACGGATCGCCCGGCGTCTTCGGCCCGTTAATCACACGCTCAACGTCGGCGTCGGTGAACCCGGCCTGACGTCCCAGCCGCAGGTGTGCGGCGTACTCGTATTCCGAGCGGCACAACACGCCGATTCGCGTCAGCAGCAGCTCGCGCCACCGCGGCGTCAGCGTGTACTTGCCCGTGATGTGCGTGTTGATGGCACCGCGCACGCGATCGGCGGGCGGGTGGCGGTTGAAGGTGCGGAAAACGTTCGCGCCGCCGCCGCGGCCGCCAGGCGCTGCTTCGGCGGGCGGTATGCGCGGCGTCGGATACACCCGCAGATTTGTTCGCTTGGCGGCGACCGTTACCGGGATCCCTGAGGGCAGGCGGTCGATCACACCCGGCTCGATCTCGACACCCAGCGAGTTGAACAACCCTGCGTACATCGTGGTGCCGCCCGATGTGTCGATGGTGTCGATCATCTGCGGCAGGTCGTAGCGCGCGCTGAGCGTCTTCCATGTCGCGTCGGCGATGAATGAATCGACATGAAGTTCGTCCGCTGACCGCAGCAGGGTCGCTTCAAACGGATCCCATCCCGGAGCGTCTGGCCCCTGTGCGATGCGCCGCAGGTCAGCGTCGGTCAGGCCGGCCTTTCTCGCCAGGAGGGCGCGATGCGCCCATAGATAGTTCGAACGCGTGAGCCACGCGGTGCGCAGGCTCAGGAGCGCACGATGACGCGGCGGCAGCGTCGAGTCCGTCGTGATGTACCGGTCGTGCGTGAAGATCCGGCGCGCCAGGGAGGGATAGACGAGCAGCCTGGCCACGGCGTTGGACATGCCGTTGGCAGCGAATTCCGTCGCGATCACCTCCTCGACCGGCGTCACCCGCAGAGTGTCCTGCGCGCTCAACGTGGCGGGAAGGATCACGACGGCAATCAGGAATCGCCTCACGGCGCGGATTGTCGCACAGAATAGTCAGATGAATGATTCGATCGAACTGGGTGTGGATACTTTCGGTGACGTAAGTGTCGGTGCAGATGGGCAGCAGCTATCGCAGGCACAAACCGTGCGCAACGTGGTCGAGCAGGGAGTCCTGGCCGATCAGGTCGGGTTGCACTTCATCGGCCTCGGCGAACACCATCGTCCGGACTTTGCCATCTCGGCGCCGGAAGTGATTGCAGCGGCGATCGCGGCACGAACGTCGCGCATTCGCATCGGCACTGCCGTCACCGTGCTCAGCACGGACGATCCCGTGCGTGTGTTCCAGCGCTTCTCGACAATCAATGCAATCTCCAACGGCCGCGCCGAGGTCATCGTCGGCCGCGGGTCGTTTACCGAGTCGTTCCCGCTGTTCGGATACGACCTGTCGCTCTACGAACAGCTCTTCGAGGAGAAGCTCAATCTGTGGGTCGAGCTGCTGAATGGCGAGCCGGTGAGCTGGAACGGACGTCTGCGCTCTGGACTGCACGAGCAGAAGATCTATCCGCCCTCGGAGTCCGGCACGTTGACGACGTGGGTGGCGGTTGGGGGAAGTCCGGAATCGGTGGTCCGGGCCGCGTTTTACGGACTGCCGCTGATGCTGGCCATCATCGGCGGGAATCCGGCGCGGTTCAGGCCGTGGGTGGACCTGTACCACGAGCGATTGCAGCGGTTCAACAAGCCGCAGCGGCCGGTCGGCGTGCACTCCCCAGGCCACATCGCGGCAACCGACGAACAGGCGAAAGAGGAACTGTTTCCGCATTACCTGGCGATGATGAACCGCATCGGCGCGGAACGGGGCTGGCCGCCAAGCGGCCGCCGCGAATTCGAGCACGCGGCGGGCCCCGAGGGCGCGCTCTACGTCGGGTCGCCGGAAACCGTGGCCGCGAAGATCGCCGCCACGGTGAAGGCGCTGGGCCTCTCGCGCTTCGACCTGAAATACAGCAACGGCACCCTTCCTCACGACCTGCAGATGAAGAGCATCGAGCTGTACGGGACGAAGGTGGTGCCGATGGTGAGGGAGATGGTGGCTGAAGAAGAAGGCCTAAGGGCCAAGGCCTAAGGGCTAAGGGCTGGTCTAGGGAACAGGAATCAGGGAACAGGGAACAGGGATCAGGGAACAGGGATCAGGGAACAGGGATGAGTGAGGCGGAGCAGAGGCTTCGGGAGGTCATCAGGGCCGTTGAAGACGATGACGTGGGGCGGGCGCGTCGTGTCCTCGGCGATTCGACGCTGCGCGACCACGTCAACGAACCGATCGGTCCGTTCGATTCACCGGCAATCATCCATGTCAGGAGCGCCGCGATGCTGGATGTTCTGCTCGCGTCGGGCGCCGATATCAACGCACGCAGCAGGTGGTGGGCAGGCGGTTTTGGATTGTTGGACCTCGCGCAGCCGGCCGTGGCGGCATACGCAATCGAGCGTGGTGCGACCGTCGATGCGCATGCGGCGGCCCGTCTTGGCCTTACGGATGCCCTTCACCGGCTGCTTGCCGGGGATAGCCAAATGGCGCATGCACGGGGCGGCGACGGCCAGATGCCGCTGCACATGGCAGGAAGCATCGAAGCGGCGGATTTGTTGATTTCCGCTGGCGCCGACCTCGACGCGCGCGATGTCGATCACGAATCGACGCCGGCACAGTACATGGTCCGGGACCGGCACGCGATCGCGCGACATCTCGTCGCGCGCGGCTGCCGGACGGACCTGCTGCTGACGGCGGCGCTCGGCGATTTCGACCGCACCCAGCAGCATCTCGATGCCGACGCCGGCTGCATCGAAATGCGGGTCAACGATCGCTGGTTTCCGATGGCGAATCCGAAAGCCGGCGGGACCATCTACAACTGGACGCTCGATTCACACGCCTCCGCGCACCAGGTGGCAAAGAGGTTTGGCCATTCGGACGTCCTGCAGCTGCTCTTCGAGCGCACGGCGCCGGTGGCGAGAGTGGCCGAAGCCTGCCTCATCGAAGACGAAGGTGCCGCGCGCACTTTTCGCGCCGCGGTGCCGTCCCTGGCGGAGAAGCTGTCCCCCGATCAGCGCCAGCTGGTCGCGCACGCTGCCCGGAACAACCAGACACGCGCCGTCGCGCTGATGCTCGAGTGCGGCTGGCCAGTCGACGCCCGCGGGCAGCACGATGCAACCGTGCTGCACTGGGCCGGGTTTCACGGCAACGTCGAGATGGCGCGCGAGATCCTGCGGTTCAACCCGCCGCTCGAAGCGACAGATGGCGACTTCAAGGGGACTCCGCTTGGGTGGACCATCCACGGTTCCGAGAACGGGTGGTACGCGAGCAGCGGTAAACATGCCGAGACGGTGGAAGTGCTGTTAAAGGCGGGCGCAACACGGCCGCGAGAGATCGGCGGCAGCGCCGCGGTCCGCGCGGTGCTCGAGCGAAAGATCTAGACGGACCCCTCTGCGTATCCTTTTCCCTCCGCGCGGTGTCAAACCCGGCGTGCGAGTTGCCGTGCGGTCTGCCGCCATCGCAGTAGCGGTGTTTATCGGTGCCATGCTGACGTCGTCCGCCGGGGCCGGGCATCCGGCGGATCAGGTCGTGCCGCCGGCCGCAGGCGGGCGAGCACCGAACCCGATTCCCGGTCTTGCCGGCCTCGTCGAAACGCCAACAACCGGACCTGACGCGCCGCGCTTCGAGGTTGCCTCCGTGAAGCGAAACAAGAGCGGGGGTGGAAACTCGGCCGGTTTACGGCTGCTTGCGGGCGGCGGGGTTCGCAACACGAACGCCACGCTTCGGATGCTGATTCGACAGGCGTACAGGCTGTCGCTGACGGACGAGATCGTCGGCGGCCCGGCATGGTCCGACACGTACGGCTTCGACGTCGACGCACGTCCTGCGAAATCGGCCACGCTTGCGGAGTCCGCGTACATGATGCGCACGCTGCTGGCAGAGCGTTTCAAGCTCGTGGCGCGCAAAGAGTCGCGCGAGGGACCGATCTACGCGCTCGTACTCGCCAGACGAGGGGGTGCACTCGGTCCGCAGATTAAGAGGCCATCCGGCGAATGCACGATGGTCATCCCAGATGTCGCTCTGTCTGCCAAAGGCGGCGCCAAAACAGCCGCATCCGCGAAGGTTAGTGCCTGGCCGGCTCCGGGGCGGCCTGGGCGGCGGTGCGGCGTGGGACCGGACGGCGACACGATGAAGGCTGGCTCCGTGACGATGGCGACGCTCGTCACTTTGCTGACGCCACTGATGGATCGCCCGGTCGTCGACAAAACGGGACTGACCGGAACGTTCGACTTCGATCTCCGCTATGACGGCGCGGCGGCGTCTTTTCTCGGGCGTGGGCGTGCCGCAGCGGTTTCACCCGACCTCCCATCGGATCCTGCCCGGGCACCGTCGATTTTTACGGCGCTGCAGGAACAACTGGGCCTCAGGCTCGAATCGCAGCCCGGCGCGGTGGACGTCCTCGCCGTGGTCTCGGCCGAACTGCCGACCGAAAACTGATCCCTGATCCCTGCTCCCTGATCCCTGCTCCCTGATCCCTGCTCCCTGATCCCTGCTCCCCGATCCCTGCTCCCCGATCCCTGGACCAGCCCTTTGGCCTTAGGCCTTTGGCCTTGGGCCTGCTATTTTTAGTACCACCGAATGCGGATCCTCTTCTCGATGCGTCATCCGGGGGTGCTGCGCAATTTCGCATCCACCCTCGAGGCGCTCGCCGCGCGGAACCACCAGATTCACCTCGTGTTCGGGCAGCTCGATGCCGAGCGCGACGATCGGCTGCTCGACGACCTCACCCGTGCGCACCCCACGATCACGTGCGCCGAGGTGCGCCGCAAGACGTCGTGGCGGCTGTGGCTCGGCGTCGGCCGTGTCGCCCGCACCGCCGTCGATTACTTCCGCTACCTCACGCCCGAGTACGACAGCATCGTCAGCCTGAAGGAGCGGGCGCGCGCCAAGGTCATCGCCCCTGTCCGCTGGTTCATCGAGCGGTCTTTCTGGCGGCGCCCGGCCGCGCACCGGCGCCTCACGCGCGTGCTCCTTGCCGTCGAGCGCGCGGTTCCGATCGATCGCGCGGTCTTCGACCTGGTCAGGCGGGAACGCCCCGACGTGCTGCTCGTCGCGCCGCTCGTCGACATCGGCTCCGATCAGGTCGACTACGTGAAGGCGGCCCGCCGTCTCGGCATCCGGTCGGCGCTCCCGGTGCTCAGTTGGGACAATCTTACGAACAAAGGCCTGATCAGGCTGCAGCCGCAGCAGGTCTTCGTGTGGAACGATGCGCAGAAGACCGAAGCGGTCACGATGCACGGCACGGATCCCGCGGACATCACGGTGACCGGGGCGATGGTCTACGACCAGTGGTTCGCCCGCAGGCCGAGCACCACGCGCGACGAATTCTGCGCGCGTGTCGGACTTGATCCCGCCAACGTCGTTCTGCTGTATCTGTGCTCGTCGCCATTCATCGCGCCCGACGAAGTGAACTTCATCGAGCAGTGGATCGCGGCCATCCGCCGTGCACCCGATCCGCGTGTGCGCGGTGCGGGGCTCCTCATCCGGCCACACCCGGAGAACCTGCAGCCGTGGCTGCGGTTCGGCGAGATCAAGCTCGAGAACGTCGCCGTCTGGCCGAAGGGCGGCGTCAGCCCGGTCGACGCCGACTCGCGAAACGACTTCTTCGATTCGATGTACCACGCCGCCGGCGCCGTGGGCATCAACACCAGCGCCCAGATCGAATGCGGCATCGTCGGGCGCCCGGTCTTCACGATTCGAACCCCCGATTACCATCGAACGCAGGAAGGCACCCTGCACTTCAGGCATCTGACGACAGAGGGCGGCGGGTTGCTGAACCTCGCGGACGACTTCGAGACACATGTGCGGCAGATAGCCGAGGCGCTCGACGATCCCGCCGGCACCAGGCGGCGCATCGAGAGGTTCGTCCAGGTCTTCACGCGTCCGCACGGCCTTGCCGTCGAAGCGACGCCGCAGATGGTCGCGGCGATCGAACGGCTTGGCGCGCGGCCGGCGCCTGCACCCGAGCCGCCGCCGTTGTACGTCTATCCGCTGCGCGTGGTGCTGTTTCCCGTTGCGCTGACGCTCGCGCTCGTACGGCGAATCAGCCGTGTTACGCGCAAGCGAGAGCGGCAGCTGAGGCCGGTGACCGTTACCGGTACGCTCGTGCAGATGACGCTCTCCGTGTTCGACTGGCTCCTCGGCGTCAAGTCGATCAGAGAGTTCGTGAAGAACCGCATCCTTCCGCGGGCGGTGGCGCGGCTTTCGGCCGTCGATGCGCCGAGCGAGGAGGCTGTTGCAGTGGCCGGAATGCTGCAGAAGATGGCGCGCAGCGAGAGACCGGTGATCGTCGGGCCGTGGGTGAGCGAAGTCGGATTCGAGCTGCTGTACTGGATTCCATTTCTCAACTGGGTGAAAGCGAATTACCCGATTCAAGCCGAGCGGATGGTCGTGGTGTCGCGGGGCGGCGCCGGCGCCTGGTACCGCCATATCGGCGCGCGGTACATCGATCTGTTCGACTACTACACGCCCGAGGAGTTCCGTCAGCAGAGCGAACAGCGCATCACGGACGGGAAGCTGAAGCCGCGGACGATTTCGGAGTTCGATCGCGACATCCTGAAGCTCGTCCAGCAGACGCTGCACATCCGCGACGGCGAGCTGCTGCATCCGACGCACATGTACCGGCTGTTCCACGAGTTCTGGCATCGCCGCGGTTCGCTGAGCGTCGTCGAGGACTTCGCCAGCTTCGCGCCGCTGCC
>JAICQE010000123.1 GCA_025938035.1 Vicinamibacteria bacterium | reverse complement strand
TAGAGCCCGTTCGTCCCATAATCGCGATTCGGCGACAGGAACGTCCGCCCGTCCGGCAGCTCGAACTTGCTCTGGCGGTAGTTCATTCGCGCGTTGAGATTGATCTTCGACTCGTCCGTGGTGCGATTCGCGTTGACGTTGGTGTTCACGTTGAACGAGCTGCTCGAGCTCTCGCCATTGGCGTTGCCGTTGACGTTCACACGGAAGCTCCAGCGGTTCCAGGGATCGCTCGACTGAGCGGCCGCGGTCGTCGTCGACTGCGCCTCCTGCAGCGTGACGCGGAGGCGATCCGCGCTCGGGGTCCCCAGCGCGTACGGCACGAGCCCGAGCGACATCACGCGCACCATGCCGCGCCGGACGTCGTCGTCCGACGCCGCCACGACGAATGTTTCCTTCAACACCGCATCGCGACCCTTGAAGCGCCCCTGGCCGAAGAAACTGAACGTGATCTCGCGGCCGCCGCTGCCGGTGGACTGCCCGGTCATCAGCAGGTGGACGTCGGCGTTCTGCCGGTCGCGCACGTGCTCCACGAAACTGATTTCGGTCCGGAAAAAATCAGAGTCACATGGTGTGTTGTTGCAGTCGATGAAGATCCGGATCGGGCCGGCCGCAGCGGGCGCAGCCGGCTCCTGGGCGAACGCGGTGCCGCCTGTGCCCCCAGACAGGGCAAGACACACGACCGCTATCAGCCTGGCGAGGCGCAATCGCCTGTTAGACGCCGCTTCCGCGAATTTGGTTCGATCGTTCCGCGCGCGGTGTCACGCCCGCGCCAGCAGCTGCGCCGCCGCTTCGCGCACCTGCGCCACATGGCGCATCTCGTGGGCGGCAATGAGCTCCACCCACTGATACACGTTGAGCGGCCCGAAGAACGGATGCTCGTGAATCACGCTGCTCAGGGCGCGGCCGTCGGCGCTCATCACGGCGGCGCGGAACCCCGCACGCGCGCGGTCGGCAGCCGCCCACGCCGCGCTCTCGTTCATCACGCCGGACGGAATCGCCGCCTCGGGGGCGGTTCGCTTGCCCGTTCGATCCGCCAGCAGGGTGCGGATGCGCTCGGGCAGCGGCTCGCGCCCCTCGCTCTCGTGTCCGAGACCGGCGTTGACCGCGTCGGCAATCTTGCCGCCGACCACGGCGCTGAATCGCGCTTCGACGAGCGACAGATGCTCGATGATGTCCACCGGGGACCAGCGATCGGGTCCGGGACGTGCCGTGCGGGCGGCTGGAGGAATCGCGGCGACGGATTCCCGCAAGGCCTGACGCGACGCGTCGAGCGTCGCCAGCACGTCGATCAGATGCTGATGCATAGCGGCTCCTATTTGATGCGCACGCCCTTGAGTTCACCTTCGACGATGGTCACGACCATCTCGTTCACGACGCCGCTCGGTCCCGGGAGGAACTCGACGCCGACGCCCTGAGCGAGGAATTTCGTCCGCGTTGTCGGAATGGCGGTGAGAGTCGGCCCCCGTTCGATCGACAAGAGGATGTCGCCGTCTTTCGCCGTCACGGTGACCAGGAATACCTTGTCCCCGGGAACGAAGGGCGGGAACTGATACGTTCCCTCGTAACTCTTGAGCACCGCAGAGTCGACGGCGACCCGCTGCTTCTTGTCGTCGTCCGCCGTTCCCACCAGATGTGGCCGGCTGCGTTCGTTCTCGTTGCAGACGTATTCGATCATTTCCGTGTCGGGCCGCAGCGTGGCTTCCACGGGGATCGTGATCGGTTTCGCGTACGCCTTCGGGTCTTCGAAGGTCACCACGATGTCCATGTGCCCCAGGTCGCGCCGTGTGAAGCGCTCCGTGACGCGAAGGGCCTCCGAGTGGCGGTGCCCCAGCCCGTCGAGGAACGTCCGGTCGTTGTAGCCGGCCGTCGTGACGACGAGCGTGTCGCCCTCCCAGCGTCCGATCGAGTAGCCGAGCCAGGTCGGGTTCATGTCGGCGGGCAGCGGGCGGCCGTCGGTGAAGATCTGCCGGTACTCGAGTCCTTCGTAAAGGACGGTCGTCAAGGCCGGTGTCTGAACGAATTTCGCGAACTGGACACCGACGGAGCCGCGAGGGCCGCCCGGGAGGCAGAGGACGCCCGTGTCGTTGCGCCCCAGTTCGTGCATGTAGGTCTTCGCCGCGTCAACGATCCACGGCTGCGGGCCGGCTGCGTCGAGCGCTCCCGAAACGTCGATCTTCGCTTCGAGGGCCCACAGGCCGGTCAGGTCGGGCCTGCCGTCGGCGGTCACGGGGCGCGGCGCCTTGAGGTCCACCTTTCCATCAGGCGTACGCGGCAACCCCGGCGTCTTGTAGTCGATCCACTGAGCGGACGCGTGCTGCACCAGCAGCAGCGTGAGACAGCAGGCGGTAATGAACCAGAAGCGCTGCACAGTAGTCTCCGGGGGACGGCGTATGCTGCCACAAACCCGGAGCCGCGTCATCCGTCAATCCGTTGCGTTTGCCGGGTCTGGATCGGGCGGTTACAATTGACGCTTCGGCGGCCCGCCGCCGTCGTAGTGTCCGCCTTCAGGCGGACGGACCTCGCCTGGCCGGCGTAGCTCAGTTGGTAGAGCAGCTGATTCGTAATCAGCAGGTCGTCGGTTCAAGTCCGACCGCCGGCTCCATTAAATCGCTTGACCCTCAATTTGACTCGCCGGCGAGCGCGCCCCCCCATGCGACGCTATCGCTTAACCTGTGCCACTTCGTAGAGGAACAACGCCCCGAAGATAAAGGCAAGGATTAGGAGTACCCATATCACGGCACCTCGTAGGTAAGCGGATCACCTGCCGGACTGGGAATTAAGGACTGCTAAACGAACGAATGGACGGGCAACACCCTCGGACAACAGGCGGACGGAATCATTGGTAAAATCGTCAACCTTCGCTCACGCCTTGCATCCCGAGCATGAGATACGGTTGGCAGGCCAACCAACACCCAGATCAGCTATGTCGTTACTCTCCACGGACATCGTTCTCGTCGTCGAGCCTGATTCGGTCACGCGCGAGACGTACCGGCGTGCGTTGAGTGGGGCGGGCTTCCGCGTGAACCCGGTCGAAGACGGTGCTGCCGCGGTCGGCTTTCTCGAACAGTACCGGCCGGCAGTGGTCGTTTTCGATCCCGGTCTTCCCCAGCTCGCTGGAATCGACCTGCTCCAGGAACTTCGCTCCCGGCCGAACACCAAGGATGTTCCGGCGATCGTGATCGTCGCGAGCGACGCGGTCGTCGAGCCGACGGCCTTCAACACGCTTGTCCGCAAGCCCGTCAGACTGGAGCAGCTCGTCGCAGCGGTGGAAGGCGTGCTGAACCGAAGTGCGACGAGCCGATACACGCGGTTTTATGACGAGGACGCCGAGGACGACGACGTCTGAGAACCGTCCGTCACACCCTCCGTCCCACCCTTCGTCCGACGTTCCTCCGCACGTCGCCGGAGCGCCGGTTGCGCTCGGGTGGCGACTCCTGCAGCACGTCGAAACTTCGCCCGCAGGCATAGCAGTGCCACGAATCACACCGCAAGGTCGACTGGACGCGAATCGTGTTCGTCGATGCGCACCGGGGACACAACTGCGCCGACACGTTGCTCGTGCTCACTGCTCTGCTCACCTCAGTTGTTACGGGGTTAAGAGTCAGAGAGACACGACGCACTATCCATGCCGTACAGAAAATGCGCCGATTTGGTGAAGGCTGCGGTGGAGCTGTCCGCGGATCGGCCGCTCAGTCGCACCCGGCAGGCGACGACACTCGCCTAGCAGGGCCTCGCGCCGACCGTTGAGGCTGCGTTCGTATCGAGACGATGATTGATGGCGTCGGCCAGGACCTTGAGCTTTTCCAGGTGCAGGCGCAGCGCCTCGAGGTTCCCCTTTGGCAGGCGTTCGCTCTCGCGGCGCAGGGCGTCGGCCTCGGCCTCGAGCTCCTCGAGCGTCCACGCCTCTCGCGCGGGCGCCGGGCGCGCGCTGGCAAGCATCGGAACGGCTGGGCGTTCGGCGTCGGGGCCCACCCGCAGCCGCGCGTACCAGAACGTCCCGCACGCGCCACACGAATACCAGGCGATCGCCCACGTGCTCCCGGACATCGGGGCAACGGAACGGGCGCAATCAGGACATTCCATGGGGCGCGGCGGATTCATAGCATCCGGGAATAAGGCAACGTCGATGCCGTCTTCACCTCGTCCAAAAATCGAAGCTTTTCGCGGATCCCGGCCCGGGCTGGTCTGGCGTTTTTTGGTCGGGACGGTAATTTTTGGTAGGTGTAGGATTGCGCCCATGACGAAGACAGCTTTCTCCGCCACGATCCTCACGCTCGCCGTATCGGCCGCCGCCGCGGTTGGCGCGCAATCAACGTTAAGCAGCCTGTTCGACCGCTACACGGTGAAAGCCGACTTCGCGGGCTTGGCCGCCGCCGGTTGGGGTGCCAGCACGACGTCCGTTGCCGCCGACGGCAAGGGGCAGGTCATCGTCATGGTGCGCGCGGTCCCCTACTTTCGGATCTTCACCACGGACGGGAAGCCGGTGAAGACGTGGGGTGATGCGGGCCTCTTCAACCTTGCGCACAGCGTGCACGTCGCCCCCGACGGGGCGATCTGGGCGAGCGATCCGAACGCGCACGTCGTGCACAAGTTCGGCGCGGATGGAAAGATCCTGTTGACACTGGGCAAGAAGGGCGCCGCCGGCGACGACACCTCGCGCGACGCCTTCAATCAGCCGAACGGCCTCGGCTTTGCCCCGAACGGCGACATCTACGTCTCCGACGGCTACGGCAACTCCCGCGTGGTCCACTTCACCAGCGAGGGCAAGTTCGTCCGCATCATCGGCGGCAGGAAGGGCTCCGCGCCCGGCGAGCTGCAGGTCCCGCACGGAGTCGCCATCGACCCGCAGGGGCGCATCGTCATCGCCGACAGCGACAACAAGCGGCTGTCGATATTCGACAAGGATGGGAAGTTCGTGAAGGTCATCGCGGCGCCGAGCCGCGGCGGGGTCGTGGCGGCGGCGGACGGCACGATCTACGTGAGCGACGTCAACGCCGGCGTCGTCACCCTCATTCGCAACGATCAGATCGCCGATGTGATCAAGGTTGATGGACGGCCGCACGGCCTGTCTGTCGATCCGGCAACCGGCGACGTCTACACCTCGTCCACGAACGCCAGCAACTGGAACGTGACGAAGGCCGCGCTGAAGAAGTGAATCACCCCAGCGGCGCACTTCTCGGCCTTGCGCTGTTCGTGTCTGCGCTCGGCGTCGCCACGACCGGCCTCGCGCAGCAGCAGTTCGTCCGGCTGTTCGATGGAACGATGAAGGGCTGGATCGCCGAGAATGCCACCGCGAAGAACTTCACCGTCACGGACGGCGTGCTTCGCGTCGAAGGCCCCTCGGGCTGGCTGCGGACGGAGCGGCAGTTCACGGATTTCACCGCGCGGCTGCAGTTCCGGTTCGTGACCGCCGACGCCGACAGCGGCGTCTTCTTCCGAACGACCGGCGCAACTCAGTTCATGCGCGGGTGGCCGAACAACGGCTACCAGGTGCAGGTCCGCAATCCTGCAACACAGAGTCGATTGCCGGCCGTCGGCGGACTGTTCCGCCACGGCATGCCCCCGGGCGAGATCACCTTCGATCAGCCGCTGGTCGAGAAGCTGTCACGCGGGACAGGTGAATGGCAGGATCTCGCGTTCACGGTTGCCGGCGAAATGTTGACCGTTCGCTTCAACGGCACTGAAGTCACACGCGCGGCCAACATCGTGAAACAGGCAGGCTACATCGGGCTGCAGGCGGAAGTGGGCGTCGTCGAATTCAGGGCCATTGAAGTCTCGACGGATTGAAAGGCCGACCGTCGCGGGCGGTCGTCAGTCGGAGTTCTTCTTGTCGGCCCCGACAGGTACCGGGGATTCCTCGACGACGACGAAGTCGGCCGTGTCCCAGGTGAAGGGCGGCGTGCCCCGGCGTTCCGCGCCACGCAGGTCCGGAGTTTCCGGCTCTTCAGCGGAGCGGCGATCCGAGCGGCGGCGATCCCATTCGACGCTGACCGGCAGGTCAGCGGTCTTTTTCTTCAGGAAATGGAAGCGCTTGAGGGCGCCGATCCGGACGAACATGCGGACGAAGCCGGGCTGTTTCCCGTCCATGCACACATCCTATCGGCACCACGGGGCCGGGACGCCAGCACGAGCGCATTTTCAGATGCGTCTAGCCATAGCCTAGCGTTTCTCGGCCGCCCGCGCCCCCGAGAGAATCGCCGCCAGGCCGATGTTTCCTTCGTGGCAGCCGACCTCGAACATCGGCTCGTCGCTTCGCCACATCATGTTTTCGAGCGTCCACGGCTTCGAGTACGTCCGCGGGTCGGTCACGGTGAGCTGATAGTTGATCGTGTTCTGATCCGTGCGGGTGAACCGCTCGACGAGGCGCACGTCCTTCGTCGATCCCATGAAGCGCCGTTGATCGTTGAAATTCCTCGTCTCGACAACCAGCGTCTTCCCTTCCCACCAGCCGCGCGAATCGCCGAGCCACTGCCGGACGTTGGCGCCGACATGCGGACGCCTGTCGAGCGGGATGACCCGCACGTCGTGCATGGCCTCGGTGACGATCACGACGTGGCCGGGCGCCTGAACGATGCGGTGATAGTTGTTGTAGAAGGCATTCGGAAAGAACATCGCATCGGACGTGATGCAGCGCTCCTGGTGCGCACGGTCGTGCCACGAATTCGCCGTCAACGTGTTTCCCGTGAGCCGCTCCGTCAACAGATCCGGCGTCGCCAGCCACCGTGCCCGCCCTTCGGCTGTGAAGGGAATCCTGCCATCGGGCGGATCGACGATGAGCGACGTGCGGAGATTGGTATGAACTCTCCCCTTCTCCGATTCCAGATAGATCTCGTTGAACTCCCCGCTCGTCGGAATTCCCGCGGCGACGTTCTTGAGCGTTACCGCGAGCGCGTTCTTCTCGAGATCGGCCGCTTCCTGTTTCGTGAAGAACGGCTTGTTCGCGATCGCCGCCGGCCGTTCGAGCGGAACCGGAGTCTGCTTGGACCAGACGCCTTGCAGATCGGGATCGCCCCACGGCGTCGTCTGTGCCCCCGCGGCGTTCGCGGTGCAGATCAACGCCAGAAGTATTGACGAACGAAACAGCCGCATATGTGGGTTACCGCCTCTCCTGGGCGCGCGCTCCCGACAGGATATTCGCCAGACCGTAGTTGCCTTCGTGACACGCGACCTCGTACATCCGCTCGTCCGTGCGCCACAAACTGTTCTCGAGCGTCCATGGCCTCGAGTAAGTGTTCGGATCGGTCACCGTCAGCCGATAGTCGATGGTGTTGTTGTCAACCCGGGTGAATCGTTCGACCAGGCGCAGATCTTTCGTCGCGCCCTGAAACAGGCGCTCATCGTTGAAGTTCGTCGTCTCCACGACGAGCGTCCGCCCTTCCCACCACCCCCGGGCGTCGCCGTGCCACTGGCGGATGCCGGTCCCGAGGCGCGGCCGCCGGTCGAGCGGAACGACGCGCGCCTCGTGCATCATCTCGGTGAGGAGCACCACGTAGCCCGGACCCTGCACGATCTGGTGGTAGTTGTTGTAGAACGGGTTCGGGACATACAGACCGCCCGTCGTGATGCAGCGCTCGTCGAGCGTGCGGTCGGCGGGCTTGTCGACGCCGAGCGGTCTCACGCCGATGAGCTCGCGTTCGAGCGACGGCGTGTCATCCCATCGCGCCCGCCCGTCCTTCGTGTAAGGAATCTTCCCATCCGGAGGATCGACGATGAGCGACGTGCGCAGGTTGCGTCCCACCTTGCCCTTGCCCGTTTCGAGCCAGACCTCGCTCAACTCGCCGCTCGTCGGGATGCCGCGAGCCACGACCTTGAGTATCGACGCCAGCGAGTTCTTCTCGATTTCGTCCGCTTCCTGCTTCGTGAAGAACGGCTTGTTGGCGAGCGGCGCCGGCCGCTCGAGCGGAATGGGCGTCTGGTTCGACCAGGTGCCCTGCAGATCGGGATCGCCCCACGGCGTGTTCTGCGCCGAGGCAAGAGCGGGCAGCGCGGCAACCAGAGCGGCCGCAAGAACAAGCGTGCGCATCGATACCTCCCGTGGCGCGGATGTTCCCGTGGCGCGGACCTTGTCCGGTCCGCGGGACCGTCAGTCTACGCCCAATCGGGCTCGCTGATCAGCCGTACCCGTAGTGTCCACCGCCGGTGGCAACGGGAATCACGGCCCCGAAGCCGCCGGCGTTGTTGCGGCGCAGCCGCGCCGCCGTCAGCGCGCGATACCAGGCGAGGCGAAACCACGAAGGTCGATTCACGGTGAGCTGGCGCGGCGCCGTGTCCGCCGGCGACGCCGCCAGGATGCGGAGGCCGCCCTGCTGCCACCGCAGCAGCGCGTGCGCCAGATCCTCCTGCGGCCGTTCCCCATTCTGAATGACCAGAACATCGGTGACGCCACGCGATCGCAGCAGCGCCGCGGACGGGAAATCCTGCGGGAACACGACCCAGCGGTTGTCGAACTTGCCGGGTGACACGGGCACCGCCGGCTGCATGCGGTTGGCGTCGATGAGGAAGGCCGGCGGCGCGGTGGCCGCCAGCGAGATCGTCTGCAGCAGACGCGCACCGCGACCGAGCTCGAGCACCAGCGGCGCGATCTCGATGACGGGCGACGGCCCGTGGCTGGTGTTGAAAAGCGGCACGGGACGGTATCCGCGGCGCGCGAACACGATGCCTGTCCGGACCGACTCCACGGCTGGAAGATCGACGACGATGGCCGTGCGGCCGCCAGCCTGCGGCAGCCAGAGATAGTTCGGCTCCGCCCATTCCGGCGTCGTCGCCGGCGGCGTCACGGTGTCCGGCCACTGGGCAAAGAGGACCGGTTTGGCCCACGCGGACCACTCGACGCCCTCGGGGGCCCATGCGTTGAAGATTTCTTCTTTGGTCATGCTCGACGGGTCCGCCTAAAGGCGGACACTACGTACTCAGGTCCGCCTGAAGGCGGACACTACGCTCGATCAGCACCGCCGCGTCGCGCGCACGGGCATCGATCAACGGTTTCTCCCCTATCCGTCCGTATGCGCCGGCGACCCGGCCGTTCACCGTGTAGACGCCGATGCTCGGATAGCAATCCTTGTCGCCAACGCGCATCGGCGTCGCCACGAAGCGGCGCTGCGCAATCCAGTGCGACGGGTGGCGGCGGACGTCGCGCGCGATGCGCGTCGCGTCCTGCGACGGCGTCACTCCCGCAATCATGACGTCCTCGCCGACTCGCCCGAGTGCCGGCTTCAGCACCCATTCGTCGCTCCCCTCCCACCGAACCTCACGCGGATCGCGCGTCTCCGGGAGAAGGGCGCGCCACGCCGGCAGCGGGGTCCGCAGCGCCTCCCACGTCAGCGGAAACCGTTTGGTCTGCGTGAGCAGCGCGCTGGCAGGATTACTGACGGACGTCGATGTCGATTCGAAATACGCCGGCCACCCGCACGCGCGAGGCAGGTTGCACATCCACTCGGCCGGATAGAAGCGCAGCACCGCATCCACCGCGTCCGAGTTCCACGCCGTGTCGAGCGCCGCCCGGCCGTTGCGCCAGCGGAGATGCGCCGGGCTGACCAGTGACACCCGCGCGCCGCGCTGCTGCAGGCAGCCGGCCAGGTACGTCATCACCTGCCGGTCGTCTGAATAGGCCGTCGCATGTATCAGCGCGAGGTGCGCACCGGAGGGAAGGGAGGCCAGCGTCGCGTCGGCGTAGCAGCCGTCGACGTCGCCCGCGGATTGCGCGTCCGGCACATACGGCGCAACCAGCCGCGGCAGGCCTGATGCTTCGTTCAACCCGCCGGGCACGTCCGTGTTGGCTTCGGAGATGCGCCACCCGGTGCTGGTGTGATGAAAGTCGAAGCGGATGAATCGCGGTGCCGCGCCGACGGGGTGCCGCGGCGGGCGGCTGAACAGCCGCCGGACGGTCCACGGCAGCCCGAGCGTGCGATGCAGCTCGGGCCGGTGTCGAAGTTCTTCCTCCGCCGCGACGACTTCGCCGGCGAGGCGTTCCGCGCTGGCAACCAGCTCCCGCCAGTCTGCCGCGTCGAGAACAATCGGCGCATCGGCAATGGTCGCGACGTCCTCCACCTGCGGATCCCACTTGCAGCACTCGAAGATCGCCCGGCGGCGGATCACGGCCGCGACCGGCGCTGAAAAGGGCTCGACCGCGCGGAACGGCTGCGAGAGGAGAACAGTCACACCGGTCCCAGGCGCATGACCTGGAATACCGCGCCCGCAACGTAGAGCACCGCGGGAGCGCATCCGTAGGCGACGAGCGACGGCCGCGGCGTCTCCGGCGTCGGACGCGCGACCCGTTCGACAACCGCAGCGACGATCACCAGCACAAGCACCGGCCACGCGGCCGCCGCGAAGTCGCGCACCGTGGCTTCGGCCGACACCCAGTCGCCGGCCACGCTGCGTCCGAGAATCACCCCGCACGCGATCAGAAACCCGCCGAGCCGGAATCCGGCGGATGGATCGCGATCCACGGTGACGACGTCGGAGACTCCGGTGACGGCCTCGAGCAGCATCCACGCGCCGAACAGTGCGACCGTTGCCAGCGCCGCGGAGAACACCACCACCCACCAGCCCGGGCCATTGCCGACGTTGCCGCCGGCGTACGCCAGCGTGATGCCGAACACCGCACCGGTCACGGCCAGCGCCGCGCTGCCGTTCGAGCGCTCCACCACATCGTCGCGCGTGCTGATGCCGGTGATGGCAAGCCAGCGAATCCAGACGCCGACCCAGGCGGCGCCGAGCACCAGATAGAACGTCAGATAGGTGGGATCGTCGCGCACGTCGAACGACGCCCCATTGCGCAGGACGAGCCACAGCAGCGCCGCCGCGACCAGCGGCATCAGGCGCACCAGGCGCCAGGCCAGGGGACGCCGCCGGACGCCCTGGATGCGCACAGGTGCGATGTACCAGGCGCCCCAGGACACCAGCGCGACGATCGCGCTGGCGAGCAGGATGAACACTTCGTCGCCCGACATGGGAAGGGAGGATTCTATCTGGTCCGCCTGAAGGCGGACACTACGTGTGAGCCCGTTTCGGTGGCTTTCGCACCTTCCGTGGTGTGGCGACGGTATCATCCACGCGCATGGCGCGAACCGCCGGCTTCACCATCGGTGCCCTGGTTGGACTCGCGTGCCTGGCTTCCGCCGTTGAAGCGGCCGACCTCAAGCCGCGGACGGCGCAGGCCTACGAGAAGCACTCGGAGCAGGCGGTGCGGGATTTCGCCGCGCGCGCGCAGAATCTGGCGCGCGAATCCCGCCGCTGCGACGGCGTCATGAGCGCCCGCGCTGCCAGCGGCGACGGCATCCTCAACGTGCCCGACGGACTGATCCACAACTGGATGGCAACCGCGTTCGTGAGGGGCGCGACGCTGCGGCAGGTCGCCGACGTTGCCCGCGACTATCCGTCGTACAGCAAGGTGTACGAGAACGTGAAGTCGGCGAAGGTGTTGTCACAGCAGGGCGACACCTATCGCGTCCTGCTTCGACTCGAGGAAGGCGGGCTCGGCGTCGAGGCGGTGCTGGACGTGCGATCGACGGTCGAGTACCGCACGCTGGGTGACGGCGCCATCTCCGCGCTGTCAAAGTCCGACGAAATCCGGCAGGTCAACCACGCGGGACGACCGAACGAATCGCTGCGTCCGGCCGGCCGCGACAGCGGCTATCTGTGGCGGGCGCATACGCTGACGTTGTTCACTCAGCACCCCGACGGCGTGTCCGTGGTCATGGAAACGCTCGGCTTGAGCCGCGGATATCCGCCGCTGACCGGTTTCTGGCTGGAACCGATCGCGCGCCGCCTCGGCCGCAAGAGCGCCGAGGGATCCCTGAACGAGTTCCTCACGGCGGTCCGCCGCTCAGCCGGTCTGCCACCGCCAAAATCGTCCTGTAACTGAACGACTCGAACGACTCGAACGTTCCGAACGTTCCGAACGTTCCGAACGTTCCGAACGTTCCGAACGATTCAAAGGGTATACTCCTCGTCTCAAGTGAGACGCGGGGCAAGCCCGTAATCGAGGAGGAATCTTGATGCGCGCACTATTGACGATGGGGCTGGTCGCCAGCCTGGCGGTTGCAGCCGTCGTGGCGCAGGGACCGCCGAACGCCGCACCGGCCGTACCGACGGTGGTGAAGGTCGGCGACATGGCGCCCGACTTCACGCTGCCCGGGACCGATGGCAAATCACACAAGCTGTCCGACTACCGCGGCAAGCAGGCGGTCGTCATCGCCTGGTTCCCGCGGGCGTTCACGCAGGGCTGCACGATCGAGTGCAAGTCGCTGGCGGAGAACGGCGACAAGATCAAGCAGTACGACGTCGCCTACTTCATGGCCAGCACCGACAACATCGAGGAGAACACCAAGTTCGCCAAGGCGACCAGCGTCACGCTGCAGGGCCGAGGCGGCGGCGCGGCGACGGTTGTCGAGAAGAAGGAAGCGGACTTCCCGCTTCTCAGCGACCCGAGCAAGGAAGTGGCGACGAAGTACGGCGTGCTGATGGCGAACGGACAGATGGCGAACCGCTGGACGTTCTACATCGACAAGAGCGGCAAGGTCGTCGCCATCGACACGGCGGTCCGCCCGGCGACGTCGGCGGAAGACATGATCGCGAAGCTGAACGAGCTGAAGGTCGCGAAGAAGGGCTAGTTCCGAATCAACTCCCGACGCCCAACTGCCAACTTCCAAGGCTTCGAGAACCTTTGGGAGTCGGAGGTTGGGAGTTGGGAGTTTCCCAATTACTCGCGCCGCGGACCGAGCCACACGTGGTCACACGCGAGGCACGCATACCACGATCGGCGGTGGCTCGAGTACTCGAAGCACACGGCACTGCCTTCATTGCACTGCGGGCAATGAACTTCCGGCCAGGTCCGGTTCGTCCCCCATTGCTGCAGCGTGGCACCGAGCCGGCTGACTGCCGCTGCGGCCGGCATCTCACGGCACAGCCGGCCGAGCCGCGCCGCGACGAGGTTCACCGTAATCGGTTTCAACAGAATTGCGTGGCAGCCTGCTTTCAGTGCCGCCGGCGCGCGAGCAGGTTCGGTGATCAGCGCGAGAACTCCCACCGGGGACGCCTGGCGCGCCGCGGCGCAGATGGCTGAGTGATCCAACTCGGCCAGATCCCAGTCCACGGCAATTACGCGCGGCCGCCATCGCTCGATCAGGCGAACGGCTTCTGTCGTGGTGCGGGCGGAGAAGCGCGCATAGGGAGCAGCCGGGAACCGTTCCACGTCCTCGGCGGCCACCGCGACGATCAGCGGCGGACGCGAGTCGGTGGGCGCGGAGTGCGCGCGCACGTTGGAGGAGAACGCCGGCAGCGGTTCAGCGTAGGCGCGGGGTGGAAGCATAGCGGTTCATTAGTAACCACCAGTTCCCACCAATGCATCAGGGAGATCCCTTATTTTGCCGTCCTGATTTCTTCTTAAGGTTCTTGGGGATCGCGAAGCCAGCCCTGCAATAACGCGTAACGGACAACGTCGGTGCGGCCGGCCAGCCCCAATTTCCTCATCGCATTCGCTTTGTGAACTTCGATTGTCTTCACGCTCAGAAAGAGCAGCTCGGCAATTTCCTTATTGCTGTGGCCGAGCGCCATCAGTCGCAGCACTTCACGTTCACGATCGGTAATCGCCGGCGGTGCGGCTCGACGTCGGCGCGAACTCAGAATGTCGCCGGCAACTCGCGCCGCCAGTCGGCGATCGAGGTAGCGGCGACCGGATGCTGCTGCGCGAACGGCGTCTACGAGCTCGGCGGACGGACTCTGTTTCAGCACGTACCCGAGTGCGCCGGCATTCAACAGCTCCTGGACGTAGGCCTCATCGTCGTAGCGGGTCAGCGCGACGACGGCCGTGCCCGGAGTCGATTCGCGAATCGCCTTGGTCGCCGCCAGCCCGTTCATCTGCGGCATCGAAACGTCGACGACGGCGACGTTCGGCTGTAAAGTCTTGGCCCGCTCGACGGCAACACGACCGTCTCCTGCTTCGCCCACGACTTCCATGTCCGTCTGACCGTTGATGAGGAGCTTCAGCCCGTGTCGGACGGTTTCGTGGTCTTCGGCAAGAAGGACCCGAATTTTCGCCACCTTACACCCCCCCCCGGTGTCGAACCGACAACGGGATACCGCAGATAAATCGTCGTGCCCCTGCCGGTCGCCGATTC
>JAICQE010000014.1 GCA_025938035.1 Vicinamibacteria bacterium | reverse complement strand
GTAGTGTCCGCCTTCAGGCGGACCGTTGGGAGTGTTCATGTAGTGTCCGCCTTCAGGCGGACCCTTCGGTAGTTCAGGGGTGCTAGGACCATCCTCAGAGGCACCCCTTTCAGGGGTTACTCCTGCATCGTTCGCTTTCAGGAGTCATCGCGCCTATAGTGGGCCGAATCCGTGCATGCGGTACTGGTGGGTTAACCAGAACCAGACGTACAGGGCGGAAGTTCGCGGCAGCTTCATGTGGTCCCCGAAGCGAAACGCGAACGGTGCCCGGAATCAGTTCTACGAGAACATGCGGGAAGTGTCACCCGGCGACGTCGTGTTCTCGTTCTGCGATGCTCGCATCAAGGCAATCGGCGTAGTCACAGGGAGAGCGCAAACCGGTCCGAAACCCGACTTCGGAAATGCTGGATTGAACTGGTCGAAAGACGGCTGGTTCGTGCCTGTCGACTACTGTGTATTGGACACCCAGCTCCGTCCAAAGGACCACGCAGCGATTCTGCGGCCTTTCCTGCCTACCAAATACTCGCCTCTTCAGGAAACTGGAGACGGCTTGCAGTCCGTCTACCTCGCAGAGGTACCACAACCGTTGGCTGAAGCGCTTATAGCGCTGATCGGTCAGGCCTACTGGGATGCGTACGCCACAATCGCCGTTTTACAGACTGTCGTTGAGCCGGTCGATGTCGAAACGGATCTAGTGTTTGAGCACGTGCTGACCGGGCCCACCTTCCGGGAGCAAATCGTTCGTGCCCGAAGAGGTCAGGGAGTTTTTAGGGCGAACGTTCTCTTGCGCGAGGAGGCGTGCCGCGTGACGCGCGTTGGTGAACCCCGGCACTTGAAAGCCAGTCACATAAAACCATGGCGCGACGCAAGCGACGTGGAGCGGCTCGACGGCGCCAACGGCCTTCTGCTCTCGCCGCACATCGATCACCTTTTTGATGAGGGCTATATCACCTTTTCAAGCAACCAAGAGTTGGTGATCGTTCCAGAGGTACGCGACAAGCTGCTCGATGCCTGGGGCATCGACGCCGGGGTGCGGGTTGGCGAGTTCACTACGGAACAGAACGCGTATCTCGACTATCACCGCGCGAACGTTTTCAAACACGCGCTGCTTCGAGAGTAATCGTCGGCGCTCAGCCTCGCTATCCGCGTGACCTACGGCAATTGCGCGATCGTCCGCTGCAGCACGCCCTCGAGCTGATACAGCGTCTCGCGGAACCGGGGCGAATCGGTATGCGAAATCTCGCGCCGCAAATCGATGAGTTTTGCTTCGAGGAATTCCTTCAGCGTTCGACCGTCATCCTCGGCGATGGAGATGGAAAGCATGGCCAGCCCCTTTCACGATCAGGATGACACAAGAACCTTAGTCGGCGGTGGGCCGGTCCACGGAATCGACGACGAGCATTCTGATCGGACCCCTTCGCGCGTCCAGACGAAGTCCTAATTGTTCAGGCAACGCCGTAAAGAGCGACGGCGCATCGGCAGTGGCCTCCTGCGATTCTGGCGTCCAACGCAAGTTGATCTCGAAGTTGCCGGCGAGGCCGGTTGCATCCGTCACAGGTCGACCGGTGAGTTGCGACAGGAGTTCGGCGAGTAGCGGCAGCTCGACGTTGGGGGCGCGTAGCGTGCCCGATTTGATCTGCATTGCGCAGTCGGTGCCGCACGGCTTGGCCGGGGCGAGTGCTTTCGCCGCGCGCTCCTTGTCGTCGACGACGAGCGCGTACACCTGCCCCGGGCGCTCTTCGAAATGCGCGCGGAAGCTGAAGCGTTCGGCGAGGAGTGACTGCAACATCAACTGCACCAGCGCGTACTTATCGCCGGGCGCCCACGTGGTGTCCTCCCTCAGTTCACGATCGGTCACCGCCGTAATGTCGAAGCGTTCGGATTCCGTCCACGAGGGAGCATCGACGATCTGGTAGAGCTGCAGCGTGTATGCCGCGCGAATGAGCTGCTTGAGCGGTATATCGGTCGCCGCGAATCGGCCGCCAGGTTGGATCGCGAACCGTATTACGCCTTCGCTGTTCTTGTTCGGTTTGACCGACGCCACGTCGAACCTGGGCCGCTCGGCATCCGCTGATTGCGCCCATCCCGTTGCCGCCGATACGAGGAGGACGAACGCGATGCCAGCTCGAATTCGCATATCCATGCCAGTATTAAACGTACTTACATTATGTAAGACTTGCGCACACGTTGCAATCGGGCGGCAAAGGTGATTCACGAATGCGTAACGAACGACTGGTATGGTGCGCGGATGACAGGGAAACGCCTGGCCGTACTTGCCGGAGCAGCACTCGTCGCGATCGCTTCGCTGGAAGGCGCCTCCGCGCAGCGGCCTCCAAATACTCCGCGCACGTTTCCGCAGTTCGCCGGCACCTGGGTCCTCGATGAACAGGCCAGCACCGGCACCCTCGGCATGGCCCCGCGCATTCCGCGAACTCTCACGATTACCGCGACGCCAGAGGTGCTCACGCTGACGGAGCGCCTCCGCCTGCGTCCAGGCGACAACATCAGCGAGCTGCAGGTGAGAGCCGTCCGCTTCGACGGCACACCGGCGATTCGGGATCGCGACAGCCAGGCCTACGAATACCAGGACACCTTCCTGCTCGTCGCGGACATGCTCGTGGTCAGCACCAAAAGCATCAGGCGGCGCGACAGGAACGTGTTCGACCTGGCGACGGACGCGTTCTCGGTGGAGGGCGACGTCTTGACGATGCATCGGCAGCTCAGTCACGTCGAGCCGCCGGGTCACATCGCAACGATGGGATTCGCTCCCAACAACTTCAAGCACACCTACGTCTACAGACGCGCGACTGCGGAACCTTCTAAGTGACCTCCTCCGGCGCTTTCAGATGGCGGAACGATCTGTAGAGCGCGATGTCATAGAAGATTTTCAGCGTCGCGCCGATGAAGATCGGCGCCGCCAGGGACACATGCTGCATGACGGTGCCGCCAACCAACGGACCGACGGCCCAGCCCGCATTGCGCGTGACGTTCGTCATCCCGCTCGCGTAGGTTCGGGCCGACGGCGGCACGACCGCCATCACGTATGACTGCCGCGTCGGAACGTCCATCTCCACGAGCGCCTCACGGGCCAGGAACAGCGCGGCCGCGGCACCGGCTGTCGGAGCCGTGGGTGCGAGCATCATGAAGACGCTCGAGGGCAGGTGCGTCAGCACCATGGTGTTGACCAGGCCGATGCGCCTGGCCATCCACGCGGCCGCAAGATGCGAGACGACATTCAGGATTCGCGCGGCAAAGAACAGGTAGGCCAGCTGCACTTCAGTCGTGCCGTAACGCTCGAAGAACCAGTAGGCGACGAGCGCCGAGCTGAGGAAGCCGCCGCCAATGCTGTCGATCGCGAAGAGTCCGGCAATCCGGCGGACGACGGCGCGCGTACGCGGATCGACGGCGTCGTTCGTCATGAACCCCGGCGCAGGCACAGGCGCGACGTGCGGGCGCAGCAACAGATACGGAATGGTCGAGGCGCAAACCGCGATCCCGCAGAGCACGAACGTCAGCGCGCGGCCGTCGACCGCGCTCATGTCCAGTGCGCCGGCAAAGACAGTGGGCAGTGCGGCGCCCAGCGCGCCCAGCGCGTGGCCGGAATCGACGACGACGTTGTACCAGGCCATCGTCCAGGTACGCCGCTCGTCCGTGGTCGTCGCGGGCAGAAGCGCCTGTTCGAGCGCGGAGGCCGGGCCGCGGTCGCGGCCCAGACCGTTGAGCATGGCGACCGCCGCGATCAGCATCAGAACAGGAACCGCGGCGGTGAATGCCAGGGCGGCGTAGCCAGCACCTGAGAGCAGGCTCAACACGACGAGCGTTCGCCGCGGACCCCATCGATCCGCGCGGAGCGCCGCGATGATGGTGCCTGCGGCGCTCGCGGCTATCCCAGTCCCGATGATCAGACCGATCGCGCCGACGGACAGACCGCGGCTGGCGAGGTGAATGACGATGAGGACGCCGACAAGGCTGATCGCCGCGGCGCGCGTGCCGCCCGCGGCACAGATCAGCGCCGCATCGCGAGTGACTATTTGCGTGCCTTTGCCTCCTCGCGGCGCCAGGCGAAGTAGGCATCCATCGCTTTGATCTGTGCCATGTTCGGCAGCGGCCGCGCGCTCGACTTGGCGTCGAAGTGCATCACCGTTTGCGACGACTCGGTGAAGGCCGGCCATTTCGGCAGTCCGGGCCCGTTCGGGTCGCCAGTCCGGGCGAAGTTGACGAAATAACTGCTCATCAACTCGGACATTGCGTGATCGTCGGGCTGCGGTTTCCCGACGAGGGCAGCCGGACCGCTGAACATGCCAAGCGTCCGGAACACGTACGGGATTTCCGCGGCGTGACCGGCGCCGTTCCGTGACAGGGACGTGCGGTGATCGAAGTAGTAGACGAAGGCCTTGCCGCTGCCGTGCTTCGACTGCAGCATCGCCCACGCCCACGCCGGCCACCCGAACGTCGTGTCGCGCATCACGTTGCGCATGCTCTGCGAGGCTTCCGCGTCGGTCGCGTGAGGATACACGGCAAGGAGCTTCTCGGCATGCTCCCCGTAACCCGCGCGAAGCGACTTTTCAAGTACCGCCGCCGAAGTGATCCCCGGAGAAAACGTGATGCCCTCGTCGGAATTCGAACCGATCAGCACCGGCGTGTCGTTGAACCGTTTCGCCTGATACAGCTCGTACTGATCGCCAGGGAGGACGTCGCCGTCAAACACGGGCCAGAACGCGCCCTGCAGCCCTGGCCCCATGGCCGCCTGAATCTTTTCCGCCGGCACCTGCCTGGCCGATTGGATGTCCGCAGCGCCGAGCCTTTTCAGAAACGCCTGGCCGATTCCTTCCGCCACCTTCAATGGAGGCGACGTGGCGCCACCGATCGTGCCGGTCCGCGCCGGACCGAAATGACCACCGCTCTGTGAGATCGCGCGATGGAAGAGGCCGTTCGCGGCCGGCGACGCGGCCAGCATGCTGACCGACATCCCCCCGGCGGACTCGCCGAAGATCGTCACGGCGTTCGGATCGCCGCCGAACTTCGCGATGTTGTCCTTCACCCACCGCAGGGCGGCAATCTGATCCTGCAGACCGTAATTGCCCGACCCCTTGCCGCCTGCCCCGAGCGGAGGCGAAGCGCGCTCTTTCGTTAACTCGGGATGCGCGAGGAACCCGAACGGCCCGACGCGATACGCGATGCTGACGAGAACGACGCCTTTTCCGGCCAACGGCGCGCCGTCGTAGGCCGGAATGCTCGTCATGCCACTCGAGAACGCCCCGCCGTAGATCCACACCATCACCGGGCGGCGTTCCCGCGCCGCCTTGGCCGGCGTCCAGACGTTCAGGTAGAGGCAGTCCTCGCCCGTCGCCTCGGGCGCGCCGAACAACTTGCCGATCGACACGTCCTGAACGCAGCTCGGCGCAAACGTCGTTGCCGCCTTCACGCCACTCCAGCTGTTCACCGGCTGTGGAGACTTCCAGCGCAAATCGCCCACGGGCGGCGCGGCAAACGGAATGCCCTTGAACGCGGCGATTCCATTGGCCACCGCGCCCGACACGCGGCCACCGGTCACCTCGACCTCACGGATTTGCGCGCCGCCTGTTGCAGCAGCCAGCAACTGCGTCGCGGCGCACACGACGACGACTCGTTTCCTCATGGCGCGGATTATCCCACCGGAATCGTATATCTTCGGTTCATGGCCGACTTCACCGCGCATGCACCGGGCACGTTCTCCTGGGTCGAGCTCATGACCACCGACGCGAAAGCCGGCGTCGCGTTCTACCGCAACCTCTTCGGGTGGGACGTCGTCGAGCACGACATGGGCCCGGATGGCGTCTATACGATCTTCACGATGCGGGGGCGGGATGTCGCCGCCGGCGCCAGTCTGCCGCAGGACGAGCGACAGATGGGCATCCCCTCGCACTGGAACCTGTACGTCTCCGTTCCGAACGCGGACGACGCCGTGAAGCGCGCCGCCTCGCTCGACGCCACGGTTCTGTTCGGGCCATTCGATGTCATGACGCACGGGCGGATGGCCGTGATTCAGGATCCGAGCGGCGCCGTCTTTCACGTCTGGGAGCCGAAGGCGCACATCGGCGTGAAGGTTCGCAACGAACCGGGCGCGCTCTGCTGGGCCGAGCTGACCACACGCGACCCGAAGAAGGCGGAGACGTTCTATACGCAGATGTTCGGGTGGAGCGCCAAGCACAGCGCACCGGCGGCGGTGATGGACTACACGGAGTTCAGCGTCAACGGACAACCCGGCGTCGGGATGATGGCGATGCCCGAGAGTATGCCGGCGCAGGTGCCGTCGTACTGGATGCCCTACTTCCAGGTCGCCGACCTGGACGCGTCAGCCGCTCAAGCGAAAAGCCTCGGCGCGTCGGTTATGGTGGGGCCGAACGCGATTCCGGACGGCGGACGGTTCGTCATCCTGCAGGACCCGCAGAAGGCGATGTTCGCGGTGTACCAGGCGGCGCGATAGGTCCGCCTAAAGGCGGACACTACGACGGCGGCTTACGACGGCTTCGACTTGATGTTCCTGACCATCTGATCAAACGGTTCGATGACGCCGTGGACGGGGACGCTTCGCTCGATCTTCAACCCGCGGCGCTCGAGGTTCCGCAGCACGTTCTCGCCCCACGAGTGGCGCAGCCATGTGGCGTCGTAGAGGTCGGCCTGCACCAGGATCCGATCGCGCGGCACATAGGCGTAGATGTTCGTGCCTTCGCGCGGGTTGTCGAGCAGGTGATAGAGCTGCACTTCCATCGACTCGTCCTTCAGCGTCAGCTGATCGTCGACGAGCTCGAAGGTCACCAGGCGGCGCACCTTCTCGAGTGTGTCCGGCGCGATGGTGTGCTGCCGCGCCACCAGCGACGTGAAGAACGCTTCGTTGGACCTGTGCGTGACGATGGTCAGCCCCTCGGCGATCGCCACGCGCAGCCCGCCGGAGTGGTCGAAGTGGTGGTGCGACACGATCGCCTTCGTCAGCGGCTTGGGACTCAGCGTGCGCGCCTTGTCGATCACCGCCTTCGTCCGTGCCTCGTTGACCGGCGCCTCGAACAGAACGAGGTGATCGTCGAACTCGAAGACGACGCTGCGGTGGTTGCCCGAACCGGCCAGCCACCAGATCCCTTTCGCCACCGGCTCAACCGTCACCACCACGGGCGACGGTTCCGGCGCCTTCGCCTGTCTGAGCGCGGCGGAGAGCGCCAGGTCCGACATATCGCCGTCGACGGCGTTCTTCGCCACCTGAAGATCGAGCTGGAGGTAATAGTCCATCTTCGTGGTGAGCCGCCGCGGCAGCTTCAGACCGCCGACCTCTTCGTAGTCTGAAAACCGCGTTTCGATTGCCACGTCGCCCATGTTCGGGTTGGCCGCCATCGACACCACGCGCGTCGGCAGATGCGTGGCGGCGTCGATACCCAGGGTCATGGTGCCGCCATCCGGCATGGCGATGTCCACGAGCCGTTCGCCGGCCCTGGCGCGGAGGTTCGACAAAGTGATGTCCGCGTCGACGATCGTTTTGAGGAACGTGACTGGATGATGCAGCAGCTCGCTGCGGCGATCGCGCGCGGCAGCCGCACCGGCGCGGGAGACGGTTCCGCTGGCGGAGACGTTATAGGCGGCGTCGCCGTCGATTCCCTGCGTCTGCCGCTGCACCAGCTCACCGGCGAAGAGGAACTGCGCTTCGCGCACCTGCTGCACGCGCGTTCGCCAGTTCACCAGGTCGATTCGCCGGGTGTACTCGGTGACCTTCCATACCGGCAGCTCGTCCTCCGGCGTGCGGTTCTGTCCCGCGTTCGGCGCCGTGCCGGTGCCTTGAATGGTCAGCGCCTTCACCTCCCTGATCCGGCCGGCGCCACCCATCGCCTCGACGGCATCGTCGATGACCTGCTGTTCCTGGGTTGCCGGAGCGCAGGCGCACAGAAGGGATGCGACGAGAACGGTCGCGTATCGTGTGATCACTGGGACGTCACCTCAGCACCCGGCCGTTCCAACGGCTTCCGAGCCTTCGAACGCGCGGCCATCGATCGTTTTCCCAGTGACTCTGATGATCTGGTTCCCGCACGTAACCTGCATGTCGCGCACGCGCACCAGCAGCATCCGATCGACGTCCCCGTCCCGGTCGATATCCTCGAGCATCGACCGGAACACCGACGCTTCTTTCCCCTGTGGGCCGACGAGAATCGTCTCGGGATCGGCAGTCGCCGCGTCGAACTGCGGCGTCGTCAGAATCACGATCGGCAACATGCCTTCGCGTCCGGGCTCGATGGTCACCTTCTCGTCGCCGGGCTTCACGTCAATGGCGACCTTCAGCGGTGGCTGCATGGCGAGCGTCATCGACCCGGCGGCAACAATGGCGAACAGTCCTCCTGCGAAGCAGTGCACGTGCATAGGTCGGCCTCCGGGCGAGATGATAACGCGCGCCGCCAACCCCGGTGTGTGCTGGTTTCTTGACGAAACTCCGACAAATCTCCACGTCATCACACAATAGGGCTGCTTATAATGCGCGCCCGACGCCCAGCTATGCACGTGCCCCAATGGCTCCGCCCGCCTCGATTGCTGCTGCTGGTTTTTGTCGGGACGATGCTGTCGTTTCTCGCCGGGCTGGGCTATTTCGGCTGGCAGTCGATTGAACAGAATCGGGCCTTGCAGGACGACAACGTGCGCGGAGCGGTCGAGCGGGCGGCAGACCTGATCACATCCGAAATCCGCCAGAAGCTGACCGAATTCGATAACGAGCTGGAACGTCTGGCCGCGGCTCCCGCCGGCGAACTCGACGCCGCGGCGGCAGCGCTGGGAAAGAAGCTCGGCGACGACGCGCTGCTCGTCGTGTTCGAGGCGGACACCGTTCGCGCCTACCCCACGCAGCGGTTGCTGTACCGCCCTGCGGTCGCAGCGCCCGACGAACCGGACCCGCAGGTGTTTGCTCCCGGCGAGGTCTACGAGGAGCAGGGCGAGGATTACCCGCGAGCGATCCTGTACTTCCGTGATCTGGCTGACAGCGAAGACTCGCCTGACATTCGCGCCGGCGCCCTCTACCGGCTTGCTCGCAACCAGAAGAAGCTCGGTCGCCCCACGGATGCTCTGGCGACCTATGCCGAATTGGAGCGCATTCCGTCCGCGTGGGTCGCCGACCGCCCCGCAGATCTCCTTGCGCGATCGCTTCGAGCGGGCCTGCTCGCGGAACTCGGCCGCCGCGAGGAGCTGCTGGAGGAAGCCCGGCGGCTCGATGTGGACCTGCATAGCGGCCGATGGCCGCTGACCCGCCCCCAGTTTCTCGGCTACGCGAACCAGATACAAGAATGGCTCGGCCGCCGCGACCCGGGCCTGCCACCACAGGATCAGCCGGCGATGGCTCTGGCCACGTCAGTCGAAGACCTGTGGCGCGACTGGCAGCGCGATGCCATCAACCCAACCGGACGCGCCATGTTCATCGCCGAGGGACGTCCGCTGCTTCGTATCTGGCGGGGAAGAAGCGACCGCTTTCTGGCGCTGGTGGGAGGGGCGACGTTCCTCAAGGATCAACTGATTGACCCGTTGAACGCGATGCTGGACGAGCGCGAGGTGGGCATCGTGCTCTCGGACCCCGCCACGAAGTTCACCTTGTCGCACGCGCTCCGGACGGCCGGTCCGGCTGGGAGGACCACGCGCGAGCCTTTTCGGTCCGATCAGTTGATGGATGACACACAGCTGCCGTGGAATCTTCGCGTCATCAGCGCGAGCCCGGGGCCCGATGCCGCGGAATTCGCCAGGAGCCGCCAGCTCCTGATCGTCGCCATCGCCATTCTCGCGCTCCTGGTGGTGGCCGGCGGCTACTTCAGCGGCCGCGCCATCACGCGCGAGATGGAGGCGGCGCGGCTGCAATCCGATTTCGTCGCCGCCGTGTCACACGAGTTCCGGACACCGCTCACGCTGCTTCGTCAGTTCTCCGATCTGCTCGCGGACGGGCGCGTTTCGAACGACGAGGAACGACACCAGTACTACGCAGCGATCCAACGCGGCACGCGGCGGCTGACGCGGCTCGTCGAAGATCTGCTGGACTTCGGGCGCATGGAGGCGGGGTCGCATGGATTCCGTTTCGCGAAACTCGACACGCAGGAATGGATCGCCCGCCTTGTCGCCGACTTCAAAGATCAGTTCCGCGGACAGGGATACGAGGTGATGCTCGACTGGGCGGTCCCCGAGGGTGCCGTCGTCCACGCCGACGAAGCGGCGATCAGCCGCGCGCTGTGGAACCTGCTGGACAACGCCGTCAAGTATTCGCCCTCGTCGAAGACGATCTGGATCGGCGGAACGATCGGTGACGGCAAGCTGACGGTCAGCGTGCGCGACCGCGGCATCGGTGTGCCGCATGCAGATCGCCGCGCCATTTTTCGCAAGTTCGTACGCGGCTCCATGCCGGACGGAAGTGTGGTGAGGGGTACGGGCCTCGGACTCGCCCTCGTCGAACAAATCATGCACGCCCACGGCGGCGAAGTGCGTCTCGACAGCACCTCGCCGGACGGCAGCACGTTTTCGCTCGTGCTGCCTATCACGGTGCCGGCCAACGCCGTCGCCACTCGCGCACAGGCGCCGTCCGTTCAGAGGTAACGCATGCCTCGCATTCTGATTGTCGAAGACGAGCCTGATATCGCGCTCGGTCTGAAGATTGACCTGACGCACGAGGGCTATGACGTCGAGGTGGTCCAGGACGGCGAAGCGGCGCGCGAGCGCGCCGCCCGCGGCTCGCGCGACCGGATCCACCGCGACGGGATGCTGCCGAAAAAGGATGGCTTCGCGGTGTGCCGCGAGCTGCGGCGGTGGGACAACCAGACGCCAATCGTGGTGCTGACGGCCCGGGCTCACGAACTGGAAAAGGCCAAAGGGCTCGAGCTCGGTGCCGACGACTATGTCACCAAGCCGTACAGCCCGGTCGAGCTGCGGGCGCGGATCAAGTCGATCTTCAGGCACCGGAACGCATGGCTCGGTGACAGCGCCCGTCTCGATCGTGAGCTGCGCACCGCTGCCGACGTGCAGCAGCGGCTGCTTCCGCAAACGCGCCCGGCGATCAGCTCGCTCGATTACGTCGGTTATTGTCAGCCGGCGCAGCTCGTCGGCGGCGATTACTACGACTTTCTCGATCTGTCCGACGATCGGCTCGGCCTCGTCGTCGCCGATGTATCGGGCAAGGGTGCATCCGCAGCCCTGGTCATGGCGTCGCTGCACGGCTGTCTGCGCGCCCACGCCACCGGCGACGGCCGCCAGCTCGATGACATCGTCAACGCAGCGAACACACTGCTCCACGCTGCAACCGACGCCAGCCGCTACGCGACACTCTTCTACGGCATGTATTCGGGAGAGTCCCGCGAACTGCTGTACGTGAACGCGGGCCATCCGGGAGCGCTCGTCGCGCGCGGCCGCGAGATCCAGCGGCTCGACTCCGATTGCCCGCCGCTCGGCATGTTCGAACACATCGCCGCGGTCGTCAGACGCGTCGAGCTGCGAGCCGGCGATCGCCTGCTGATCTTCAGCGATGGGTTGTCCGAGGCAGCGGACGCGCAGGGCACAGAGTTTGGCAGCTCGAACGCAGCGGCGGTGCTGTCGAACGACAGCCTCCAGTCTGCCGAGGCGATCCGCGACGGGCTGCTTCGCGCGCTGAGCGGCCACACGGCGGGATGCCGGCCGGCAGACGACGTGACGGTGATCAGTGGTGTGGTGCGATAGCGGGGACCTATGAGCCGGATTCTTATTGTCGAAGACGATCCTGACATCGCCCTCGGCCTGCAGCACGACCTGCGGCTCGAGGGCTATGACGTCGAAGTCGCCGGCGATGGCCAGAAGGCGATCGACCGCGGGGAGACGGGCATTTTCGACCTGATCCTCCTGGACGTGATGCTGCCGATGAAGGACGGCTTCGAGGTCTGCCGTGAGCTGCGGCGGGCGCGCGTGCGCACGCCGATCATCCTGCTGACGGCGAAGAGCCACGAGGCGGAAAAGATACTGGGGCTGGAACTGGGCGCCGACGATTACGTGACCAAGCCGTTCAGCCCGATGGAGCTGCGCGCCCGCATCAAGGCGGCCCTTCGACGCGGCGCGGGCGAACCGCGGCAGGTCTATGCCTTCGGTGATTTCGAACTGGACTTCGGACGCTTCGAGGTCCGTCGCGGCGGCCGATCGGTCGATCTCACGCCGATCGAGTTCAAGCTGCTCGCGACGCTGGTGCAGAACCGCCGGCGCGTCTTGACCCGGCAGCAGCTGCTCGACCAGGTATGGGGCCGGGACGTCTACGTGACAGATCGCGTCGTGGACACCCATATCGGCAACCTGCGGAAAAAGATCGAAACCGACGCCGAGCAACCCTCGTATCTGGTGAGCGTCCGCGGCGTGGGCTACCGGTTCGAGGGGTAGATTTCATCTGTCAAGGTTTCTTGACAAAACCACACGGAATCAGGCCCAAACGCTCATTCGCAGCCCGGGCGACTCGTTTATGCTGCGCGACAGACTGTTGGGCACCCTCTTTCGGGGGACCAGGAACGCGCAGCCATGACATCAACTCCAACCCGCGCTCTCTTCATCCTGGCGATCGTTGCTACGGCGCCGCTCTTCGTCAGCGCACAAAACGCCGACATGCCGGGCCTCCTGCTCGAAGCGGCCATTCAGAAGGAAGTCGCCTCCGGCTGCGCCACGGCCATCCCGGAGTTCGAAAACCTCTTGACCCGCTTCCCGGATGAACGAGCCGTCGTGCCGCAGGCGCTCTGGCGTCTGGGACAGTGCTACGACCGACGGGGTGATTTACGGGCGCGACAGACGTTCGAGCGTCTGGTGCGCGACTATCCCGATCACAAGCTCGCGCAGCGCGCGCGGACGAAGCTCGCGGCGTACTTCGACGAAGGCAGCGCCGGTCCGTTAGAAGTCGCCGTGCGCGAAGTGTGGACGCGCGCCGACACCACCACGCAGTTCCTGGGCAACAACGGCAACGTCAACCCGCGCGTCGTCATCTTCAACGACCTCGCCGTCTACGATGCACAGGCCAACGAGGGAAAAGGCGAGGTCAGGCGTCTCTCGTCGGGCGTGCGCGCGGCCGCCTATCCGGTCGTGTCGCCAACGGGCCAGGTCGCCTATCTGAGCTGGAGCGGCGACATCAAACAGCGGATCGACAGCCAGCGTGACCGCGGCGCCGGCCCGCGGCCTGTTACCGAGCTGCGCGTCGTGCGTCAGAACGGCCAGGGCGACCGCGTGCTGATCGCCGACCCGAAACTGCCGTGGCTGCGACCGTACGCATGGTCACCCGACGGCAAGCACATCCTGTCGGTGTTCGAGCGGAGCGATGGCACGCGGCAGATTGGTCTCGTTGACGAGCGGGATGGCGCGACGCGAGTCCTCACGTCGCTGCCCTGGCTCTCGCCGCAAGGCATGGCCTTCTCACCGGACGGCAGCTACATCGCCTACGAGGTAGCGACACCACGAAACTCGCGGCAGCAGGACTTCTACATCATGTCCGTCGACGGTGGTTCGTCCACGGTCGAGCGGCGCTACTCACTGAATCTGGCGATGCAGCGCGGGCCGGTCCTCACCGACGACCAGCTTGCCGTGCATCTGCTGAACCGGATCGGATTCGGGCCGCGGCCAGGCGATATCGAGAGAGTCAAAGCGCTCGGGATAGAGGGCTACCTCGAGCAGCAGCTCTACCCGGAGCGCCTTCCCGACCCTGTTGTGGACGCGAAGCTCGCCGGGTATACCTCGCTGACGATGGACATCCCGACGCTCTTGACGACCACCGGGCCGCCCGTGGCCGTTGGCAACAGACGACGGGCCACGATCTTCGATCGGGCAGACATGGCCCGTCAGCTGCCGATGCCCGCGACGCAGATGCCGGGGGACGAAACACGGGTCTTCCTGCACCCCGATCGCCCACGCGATCTGGAAGCGCACACGGCGCGGCTGATTCGCGGCGTCTTCAGCGAGCGCCAGCTGTTCGAGGTGGTCGTCGACTTCTGGATGAACCACTTCAACGTCAATCACGGCGATCACCAGCTGACGCCGCATTTCGAGGAGCAGGCGATCCGCAAACACGCCTTCGGAAAGTTCGAGGATCTGCTCCGCGCGACGGCGATGCACCCGCGGATGCTCTACTACCTCGACAACTGGAAAAGCTCGGCACCGGCGGAGATCGTCCAGAAGCGGATCGCCGCGCTGAAGGCGTCGTCGCAGGGCGACGCGCTGATTGCGCTGATGGAGCGGTTGCCGTTCCTCGAGGCCAACAAGGGACTGAACGAGAATTTCGCCCGAGAGCTGCTCGAACTCCACACCGTGGGCGTAGACGGCGGCTACACACAGAATGACGTGATCGAGATCGCGAAGGTGCTCACCGGCTGGACGATCTCGGGGAAAGGCGTTCCCAACGGACGCGAAGACGACGGCGTGTTCTTCTTCGACCCGCTGATGCACGTGGACGGCAGCAAGACCGTGCTCGGGCAGACGATTCCCGGCGGAGGCGTTGACGAAGGCGAGAAGCTGCTGAAGATGCTCGCGACGCACCGCTCGACCGCGCGTTTCCTGTCAACGAAGCTGGCGCGCAGGTTCATTGCCGACGAACCGCCGCAGGCGGTCATCGATGCCGCGGCACGAACGTTCGAGAAGACCGGCGGGGACATCCGGGAGGTGCTGCGGACGATTCTGACGTCACCGCACTTTCGTTCGCCCGATGCCTATCAGGCGAAGATCAAGAAACCGATCGAGCTGGTGTTCAGTTCGCTCCGCGCCGTGGGGGCTGATTTCCGCGACCCGCTCTTTGCCGGCGCCGGTGGCCCGGTGCGAATTTCGGGCAACCAGAGCATCCTCGGCCGAATGGGCGAGCGCGTGTATGACTACCAGGCGCCTGACGGCAACCCGGATGTCGGGCCTGCCTGGATCAACTCGAATGCGCTCCTTGCACGGCTCGATTTCGCCAACCGCCTGGCCACCGGCAAGCTGCCGGAGGTGCAGATGAACCTGCAATCAGCGCAGCGGCTCCTCGAGCAGATGGGCGTCACGCGGCCGACGCCTGCGCAGATCGAACAGACGCGCGCGATGCTGCAGGCGGCGGCAGCGGCGGATGCCGCGCGCACGACGAGTACACAGACCTCGATGATGATGGCCGGCGGCAGCACCGCCGCGGCAAAGACGGCGCCGATCGATGCGACTGCCGTCGCAGTAGCGGCAATGCTGGGTTCGCCCCAGTTCCAGAAGCGATAAGAAGGAGCGCGTGATGATATCCCGACGTGTATTCCTGCGGGACGGCGCCGCAACGGTGGTCGGGCTCTCGACAGTGCCCGGCTTCCTGACCAGAACACTCGCCGCCCAGCCGGGGCAGCGACGAAAAGTCCTCGTCGTCATCTTCCTGCGCGGCGCCGCCGACGGCCTCAACATCGTCGTGCCGTTCAAGGAAACGGCGTACTACGATTACCGGCCGACGATCGCGATCCCGCCGCCGGACAAGCCGGACGGCGCCCTCGACCTTGACGGCTCCTTCGGCCTCAACCCGGCGCTGCGACCGCTGCTGCCGATCTACAAGCAGGGGCAGCTGGCGATCCTCAATGCCGTCGGCACGCCCGACACTGGTGGCCGCTCGCATTTCCAGGCGCAGGACTTCATGGAGTCCGCCGCGCCTGGCAACAAAACCGTCAGCACCGGGTGGCTGAACCGGTATCTGCAGCTCACGCCGCAAACTCCGCACAATCCGCTGCGCGCGACGGCGATCGGTGAATCGCTGCCGAAGGCGCTGCGCGGGCCGGCGTCGGCCATGACGATCGGGCGCACGTCGATCGGTCCGAGCGGAATGGATCTGTATCAGTCGATGTACAGCAAGGACTCGAATACGCTGCTGAGCGGCACGGCGCGTGAGCTGTTCGAAGTGTCGAAACAGCTCGAGGCGTTGAAACCCGAAGACTACAGGCCTGCAGCCGGCGCCAACTACGGCGCCGCCAACGACCCGGTTGCCGGCGGGCTCCGCCAGGTGGCGCAGATGATCAAGGCGGACGTCGGTATGCAGGTCGCGTTTATCGACACGAGCAATGGCTGGGATACCCATCAGGATGAGGCCGGCCGGCTCCCGGCGCTCGTGCGCGGCCTCGGGCAGGCGCTGGCGGGGTTTCATGCCGATATGGGCGACCGGATGCAGGATGTGGTTGTCCTCACCATGTCGGAGTTCGGCCGCACGGCGCGGGAAAACGGCAACCGCGGAACGGATCACGGTCACGCCAACTTCATGTTCGCCGTGGGCGGCGCGGTGAAAGGCGGGAAGATCTACGGCACGTGGCCCGGGCTGGCGAAGGAGCAGTTGAACGAGGACCGCGATCTGGCGTTGACGACGGATTTCCGCGACGTGCTCGCAGAAATCGTTGTGACCCACCTCCAGTGCAAGGATCCAGCGGCCGTGTTCCCGGGCTTCGCTGTCGATGCGAAGCGCTTCACAGGCATTCTCTAATCGGAGCGAATCATGAGGATCGTCAGCACCCTGATCGTTGCCGCCGCCCTTGCCGCCGCGTTTCCACACGAAGCCCGGGCAGACGAGTTACCGCTTGGCAACTGGAACGGCTTCGCCGTTCGGTTGAACACGGGTAATCAGAATCGTCAGCCTCGTGTTCTGGTCGTCAGGAAGGTCGCGGACCCGCATGTCGCCTGGCGCGGCGGCAGCGGTGAGCTGCTCAGCGTGAGCTTCGGACAAAATCAGAACAACATGAACGAGGTGAGTGCGATTGCCCTCGCCGACGGGCGTTTGACGTTCACAGTACCCGTGGGCGACCAGGTCCTGACGTGCATGCTCGTGCATCAGCCAAAGGAAAACGCGTATGTGGGCGACTGTTCCGGCGCGAACGACTTTCGCGTGACGCTGAACCCCCCGCCGCCTCCGGCACCGACGCCCGCCGCGGCCACACCGGCAGAGGCAAAATAGCCGCATCGCGAAACGGGGCGCTGCGTGCAGACCCTTTTTGCCTGCTCGACATTCGCTCTCGCGGTCACCCTGTCGGTCACACGGCCGCGCTTAGGTGTCCGCCTTCGCATCGGACCGGCGGTCGCCACGACGGCGGGCGCCGCGCTCCTGCTGGTGTCGAACACCGTCTCACCGGAGGACGTCGCGGCGGTCGGCCGGATGCTCTGGCGGCCACTTCTCACTATTCTCGCCATCATGATCACGACGGCGGCGGCGGCGCGTGTCGGCGCCATCGATCGCCTGGCCTACCTGGCCTTTGCGCGGACAGCCGGCAGCACCGGGCGGTTGTACGCCGGTGTGTTTCTCCTCGGCTTTGTCACCGCCGCACTTCTCAATAACGACGCCGCGATCCTGCTGCTGACGCCCCTCGTGCTCACGTTCGTGACAGTGCGCTACCCGGATCAGCCGCGTCTGCTGCTGGCGTTCGCGTTCGCGGTGTTCATGTCGGCCGGCGTCGCCCCGTTCGTCGTTTCGAATCCAATGAACGTGATCGTCGCCTCCTATGCCGGCCTCAACTTCAATGCCTATGCGTCGACGATGCTGCCGATCTCGGTGATCGGCTCACTGGTGACGTTCGGGGTGTTGCGCTGGGTGTTCCGCGCTGATCTGGCGGCGGCGAAGCCAGCAGACGATCGGTCACCCACGCCCGTTGCCACGACCGCACAGCGGCGGATGCTGTGCCTCCTCCTGATCGTGCTTGGCAGCTACCCGGTGGCGGCGGTCATCAGCGATTCGTCGACGTGGCTCGTCTCATGTCTCGGAGCCGCTGCCGCGCTGTGGGTGGCACATCGTGACGGGACCAGTCCTGCGCATCTGCTGCGGCGCGGTATCGCATGGGAAGTCGCGATCTTCCTGCCGGCGATGCTGGTGCTCGCGACCGGGCTGCGAAACGTGGGCCTGGTCGACTACCTCGCTTCCTGGTATCGGAACGCAAGTGTGGCCCTGCTTGGCGCGACCGCAGCGGTAGGGTCGGCTGTCCTCAACAACCATCCGATGGCGTTGATGAACACGCTGGCGCTCGATCTACGGCCCGAGGCGGGAACGCGCGAGTTTCTCGCTGTCCTGGTCGGCGGCGACCTTGGGCCGCGGCTGCTCCCCGTCGGATCGCTGGCCGGTCTGCTGTGGCTTGACTGCTGCCGGCGGCGCGGCGTGGTCGTCGCGCTGCGTCAATTTGTTCGCGTCGGAGTCGTGGCGACCATACCCACGCTCGCCGTCTCGCTGCTGCTGCTCAGCCTCTGGTAGCGGACCCGACGCCCACAGGTCCTGCCCCTCCCTGCCGAACAGGTTTCGCTTGCTGATGGCTTCCGTGAGCGTCGCGGCGGAGGTAATCCGATCGTGATAGCGCACCGCCACGAGCTTCAGCTGCGGCAGGTCATTTTGCAGCGAGTTGACCCACACCGTCTCGACGTACATCAGGTCACCCCCGACGGGCAGCAGCAGCGTGCTGCCGCGCAGCACCTCCGACGCGTGCCGGATCCACATCGTCACCTGCTGGTGCACCGGCCGATCGTTGTCGACGTAGGCGTCGACCTGTTCGGGGCCCGGGACGAATGTTCCCTGCGGGATTTGCAGGCTGAGTAACCGTCCGTAGCCCTCGGGATCCTGCAGGGCGACGATCAGCGAGCGGAGGTTGCGCGCTGCCTCGGGCGTGAACGGCATCAGCATCGCGTACTGCAGCTGTCCCGGCCTGCCGATGTCGACGCCCTTCGGCATGTCCGCGGGATCGAGCAGCACGTTATATCCCTCGTAGGAGAACGTCATCTGATCGCCCGTGCCGAAGCTGCTCAAGCCGCGGCCGAGCGAACCCAGCGTTTCATCGGCGTCGTCCCACAGATCCTCCACGTTGTAGAACTGGATCGGGTCGTGCTGGTGATACCGCTTGTAGATATCGTCGAACTGCACGTGGAACCATTGCAGCGGGTACGTCAACTGCGCGGCCACCGAAGACGGCATGGCGCTGCGCGGTTCGAACAGCTCCGGATAGACGTGGGCCCAGGTGCGGGCGATCGGATCGTCGGCAATCCGGAAGATGCGGACCCGGCCGCTGTATGCGTCGATCGTGATCTTCATCGAATCTTCGGCGTAGTTGATGACGCGTTCTGGAAATCTCTCGACAGCGCGCTCGTCGGCCTTGTCGCCAAGGACTTCCCGGAAGGAATACGGGTACTGATCGGTGGTCGTCAGGCCGTTGATCATCCAGACCACCCGGCCGTCCGCCACGAACGCATAGCTGTTGGTGTCGAGGAACAGAAACGGCGCCAGGGCGCGGGCGCGCGACACGGGCGTGCGACGGATGTGCACGCGCGTCGTGTTCATGTCGATATAGTTCGAGAACAGGAATGCGGTGAAGTCGCGTGTGTAGACGGCAAAGACGACACGCTTGAGCCACGAATCGAGCAGGATGCCGTTCTGCGCAGCCGCCGGCGCGCTGAACTCCTCGCGCGACTGGGAGGTCGCATAGTCGAACTCGCGCAGCCCGCGCGCGTTGGTCAGGACGTACTCATCCTTCATCCCCTCGCCGATATAGATGCGCGGCTCGTGCGTCAACGCCGCGTCGCCGACGTCGGGTGGAACGTTCTTGGCCGCGTAGGTCGGCTCGCCGGTTTCCGTCACCTGATGGACCGGACTCATGACCAGTCCCATGCCGTGCGTAAACTGCAGGGCGGAACTGCCCCAGTACTTCAGCCATTCTTTCTGGCCGACCAGTGCCAGCGATGGCAGCTCACGCACCGCGCTGGCAAACATCCGCTTCTCGCCGTTCACGGTGTAGCGGACGCCGTCGACCGACAGGAAGTCGTAGTACGGGCGGAGCTGCTGCTGCTGCTTGTAGATCTGCAGCAGCGGACCGAAGACCATCGTCGACTTCGACGTCCTGATCCGTTCGAAATGCTGCACGTCCGGCGGCTGCTCCAGCGACGAGACCCAGCTTGGGAGCAGCGGCGCGTTCTGCACCGTGCGGCTCGACAGCAGGGCGTCGGCCGTCAGCGGCTTGTCCGGAGGAGTCCATTCGTGCACTTCGACGCGTTCCAGACGGTATCCACGCCTGGTCGCGTCGATATGGCGGGCAATGAAGTCTCTCTGGATGTGTGGCTCGTTGGGCGTCACGAAAATCCACTGGCGGACGATGACCGCGAGGGAGAAGACGACGGGCAGCGCGACCAGAGCCGCGGCCATCCAACAGGTCCGCACGAACGACCACTGCGGGCGGACGCGGCCGGGTTCCTCGGCAACCGCGCGGTACTCACGATGCAGCCGAAGGAGGGTGACAACGATCAGAACGGTGCCTGCGGCTGCGGCAAACGCGAGCACGTGAATGCGATTGAGGCTCGAGATGGCGCCGACGACATCCACGTAGGCGGGGCCGGTGCGAACGCCTGTTGCCGCGTTGTCTGTCACCAGCAGGGCGTACCGCTGCAGGACGATTTCCGCCGTCCGCACGAGTCCGGCCAGCAGCAGCAGAACAGTGACGTACGGAGTGGCGAACGCGCCAATGGTCATGCGCAGCGACAGGCGCCACACCTGCCGTTGGGAGGTAATCAGCGACGTCCAGCGTGCCGCGCACGCCGCGACGATGCCAAGTGCGAACGCGGACTCCAGCATCGTGAGCGACGTTCGAACCGCCGGCAGCGTGTACACATACAGCCCGATGTCGTTGCCGAACACCGGATCCGCCTGGCCGAATGGAACGCCGTGCGACGCAAGCAGGAACTGCTGATACGTGCCGGCCATGACCCATCCAGCGGCGACACCAGCCCACACACCGGTGTTCACCAGGATTCGTTTAGGCAGCCCGCTGATACGGAATATCCACACCGGCAGCACCGTCACCGCCGTGAAAAGAATGAGGCCGGCCGCAAACAGGCCCACCTCCATCTGCAGGTTGGTCCAGAACAGCGCGCGATAACCGAGGCTCTGATTGAACCAGTACTGCACGAACAAATGCGGCAGCGCGTCGACCGATACGATGACCACGAATACCCAGATCCAGAACGCCAGCGGCGTCCACAACGTCGAGGGGCGCGGGATCCGCGCCTGCAGGGGGCTCATGACCGCTCCGCCTCGACAATCCGGCTGAAGCCGGACTCCACGGGGAGTCCGCCTTCAGGCGGATATCCAGCAGCGACGCGCGACTGCTGGACGAACGCGCGCCACGTTTCGAACGCGCTCGGACAGCGTCCGAGCCAGAGGACGACGATGAAGGTCAGCGCGCTGATGCCGTTGATGAGCAGCGAATCCAGGAGCGCGACGCTCGTGCCCGCGAGGAACCCTTCGTCGAACACACGGAACATCGCCACGGAGACGACTTCGTAAATGCCGATGCTCGCGAACGTAAACGGCAGCACACGCGTCGTGGCCGCAACGGCGATCGCGATTGCAAAGTGGACGAACGGCAGGTCTTTCATGAGGATGTAGTCGTCGAGCGGGGACGAAAACGCCTGCTTGATGCACCAGTACGCGAGCGTCTCCACCGCAAGCGCCACTACCGAGAGGATCGTCAGCCCGGCCAGCAACCCCGGCGTGGCGGAAAACCGCCGCAGCGCCGCTGCGACCTCGCGGCCATTGAACACGCGCCACAGGTAACGAACAGGGCTTCCCGCGGGCGACGCGGCATCACCAAGGGGCCGCGTCAAGGACACGACCGCGGCAACCAGAACCAGTGCGAGGCACAGCGGCCACACCGCTCCTTCCCAGCCGAGATACAGCACGCCGGCAGCCAGCACCAGCACGATGGCCATGAGTTCGAACAGACGGTTATGAAACACGACGGTTGCGGCAGTGTCCGGCGAAACGCCTCCGTCCGTCAGCGCCTGAGCCGACCCGAGCTCACCCGGTCCGAATGGAAAGAACAGGTTCAAGCCGCGGCCAAAGAAGTAGCCGACGATTGGGCCGCGCGACGGCTGGCCATGAAAGTGGCGCGCGAGAAAACGCTGGCGGATGCCGCGCAGAAGCAGCGAGACCAGCGCGAACACGATGGCGAGCACGAACGCGGAGCCGCCGAACCGGCGATCGGACACGCCGATCAGATCGAGATCGACGTTGAGCCACCCGTCGCCGACATCGGCCACCTTCACGATGCCGAGATCCGCGAGCTCGTCCAGAATGCGGAAGTTGGCGGCCATCTCCAGCACGCCCGCGCGGAACGCCTGGCCATCCCACGGTGATGGGCCGTCCGCATCCGGCACGAGGATGGTGAAGACAAAGACCATCAGCAGGATCGCGAACGCGTACGACCAGGCGATGGAGACGCCCAGGTATGTCCCGCCAGTCGAACCTTGGTTGCTCATGTTTACCGCCCCTTCGCCTGCGCGTCGTCGAACCACGGCAGCTCGCTGCCGCGCTGCTCGTCCGCCTCGGAGACGCCAAGCTGCCGCAGGGCACTCGCCAGCGTCGTTCCCATCGCCGTGCGGTTGCGATAGACAACGGACACGAGCTTGATCTGCGGCAGCTCGTTCTGCAGCGACGTGACCCACAGCGGCTCGATGTAGAGCACGTCGCCGCCGACCGGCAGCAGCAGCGTGTGCCCACGGACAACCTCGGACCCATGCCGAACCCAGAGCGTGATCTGCTGGTTCACCTGGGCGTCGTCATCGATCAGCGTGTCCGCCTGTTCCGGTCCGGTCAGGAAGACGCCCTGAGGGATGCGCAGATTCAACAGCCGTCCGTACTGACCGCGGTCCTGCAGCGCCACGACCAGCGAACGAAGATTGCGCGCACCTTCGGGAGTGAACGGCATCACCGTGGCGTACTGGAGCGCACCTGGCGGGCCGAGCCCGGCTGCCGCGGGCACGTCGGCCGGATCGAGCAGCATCTGATAACCCTCGTACGAAAAGGTCATCTGATCGCCCGTCCCGAACTCGACGAGACCGCGTCCGATGGAGCCGATGACCTCGTCGGCGTCGTCCCACAGGTCCTCGGCGTTGTAGAACTCGATCGGGTGCGTCTGGTGATACCGCTTGTAGATGTCGTCGAACTGGATGTGGAACCACTGCAACGGATACGTCAGCTGATCTTCGACCGCTGACGGCATCGCCGAGGCGGCTTCGAACAGTCCGGGATAGACGCGCGCCCAGGCGGCGACAATGGGATCGTCGCGCAGCTGATAGAAATGAAGCGCCCCTGTATACGCGTCCATCGTGACCTTGACGGAATCTTCCGCGTAGTTGACCCGCCGTTCCGGGAACGTCTCGACCGCGCGCTCGTCCGCCTTGTCGCCCAGCTGTTCGTGGAACGAGTACGGGTAGGCATCGCTGGTCGTCAGCGCGTTCACCATCCACAGCACCTGGCGGTCCGCCGCAAACGCGAAGACGTTGCTGTCGAGAAAGAGGAAAGGCGCCACCGTCGAGACCCGCTGCATCGGCGTGCGGAAGACGTGCGCGTGGCTCGTTCGGTAGTCGATGAAGGTCGAGAAGAGGAACTCGTTCACGTCTCCCGTGTAGAGCGCAAGCACGATGCGCTTGAACCACGAGTCGACGGCAATGCCGGTCTGCTGCGGCGGGTCGTACACGGACTCACTGCGGAACTGCGTGGTGGCGTAATCGAGCTCGCGCAGGTGGCGCACGCCGGTCAGAATGTAATCGTCTTTCGCACCCTCGCCGAAGTAGATCCGCGGCTCGACGTCGAAGGCCGAATGGGTCGACTGCGGCGGCACACTCGCCGACGCGTAGGCCGGCCCGCCTTCCGCACGCATCTCGTTGACCGGGCTCATCACCAGCCCCAGGCCATGCGTGAGCATCATCGCCGCGCTGCCCCAGTGTGAGAGCCACTGTTTGGGGCCGGCGAATCCGCGTGAGGGCAGCTCGCGCACCGCGCTGACGAACATCTGCTTCCTGCCGTCCAGCGCATAACGAACGTTGTCCACGGAAATGAACTTGTAGTAGGGGCGCAGTTGCTGCTCCTGCTCGAACACCTGCAGCATCGGCCCGTACACCATGGTCGATTCACTCGTGCGGATTCGCTCGAAGTGCTGGATGTCCGGAGGCTCCTCGAGCGAGCTGACCCAGCCGGGGAGCAGCGGCGCGTTGCGCACCGTCGCGCTGGCCATCAGCCGCTCGACACTCAGCGGCCTCTCCGGCGGCCGCCAGTCGACGGTCTCGATCCGATCGAGCCGATAGCCGCGAGTCGTCGCCGCAATGTGGCGCGCGATATAGGGCACCTGAATAGTCGGTTCGTTCGGGGCGACGAAGACGTGGGTTCGGACAGTGACCGCCAGAAAGAATGTGAGGTCGACGGCCAGCAGCGTGGCGATGGCGCCGGCGATCGGGCGAACATGAAGACGGCCGGACAGGTGGTAGCGGGCGATCTGCTGCAGCGCGTAGCCGCCGATGCCCATGATGGCCAGTTCAACGACCGTCGAGGTGTAGATGAAGTTCAACGTCGAAAACAACCCCTCGACGTCGACGTACGACGCACCGGTCCGAACGCCCGTCAGTCCGTTGTCCTTGACCAGCAGCGCGTAACGCGCAAGGAACGTCTGCGCCACCAGCGACAAGCCGACAACGGTCAGCGCACCGTTGACCCAGCCGGTGACGAGACGCGTCAGCCTCGACAGCGCGGGTGCTTCTCGATCGGCGAACACGCCGCGTGATTGCAGTTCGTCGAACCTGCCGATGAGGGCTCCAATACACGCCACGATCCCCCACCATAGAATCGCCAGCCGCGTCGTCTGCACGGCTGGCATGACGAAGACGTAGAAGCCCACGTCCTTGCCGAATACCGGATCGACCTCGCCGAACGATCCGCCGTGCCAGGCGAGCAGGTAGTCCTGATAGCGGTCGGCCCACAACCATCCGGCGAACAGGCCTATCCAGATTCCTGCGTGAAGCGCTCCGCGCCGAAGCGATGGAGATACGGCGTAGGTGCGGAGGGGCCAAACGAACCCCGTGGCGAAGACGATGAGGCCGAGGGCGAACAAGGCCGCCTGGGCCGAAAAGTTCGTCCAGAAGACGGCAGCATGACCGACGCCGTCCATGAACCAGTAGCGGACGATCAGCGGCGGCACAGCGGCAGCGAGCAGCCACAGGCCCGCGACGTTGATCCAGAAGCGGAGCGAGCGCCACAGCCGGTGCGGCGCCGGCACGATCGGCATGTGCGAAGGGGTCATTGGCTTTGTCAGCGCGTCGGCACCACGGGGAGCGCCGCTCGCGCACCAGGTGCTGTTCGAATGGCTGTGACGGCTACTTGCTGATCGCTCGTTGCCGCGATCGTCCCCTGCAGCGTCTGCACCTTGGCGTTCGGGAACAGGTCGTCGAACGTTCTCACCACCTGGCCGTTCGCCGGCACGCGAATCTGCGCGGCCCCGCCCGGCACCGGCGCACCCGCCTGATCGTGCAGGGCGACCTGGACGCTCGCCGCCTGTCCACTCGACGTCACGGCCAGTTCGGTGGCGATGCCAGCCGCACGGTCACGCACCACGGCGGCGACGAAGGCGGTCGCCGGCGTCGCCGCCGGGGTGTCCACAACCGAGGCACCACTAACGACTCGCAGCACAGCGCCGACGTTCCCCTCGTTCGCTTCGACGTGCGCAAAACCGGTCTGAACCGGGCCTCCAGCCACTGTCGTGAGGACCAGGGTTGCTAACGGTGCAAGGTCGAATGGCGTCGTCGGCGCTGCCGGCTGCTTGTTGAGCGAGATCGGCCACGGGCGGCCCTGTTGATCCGCCAATGCCACCGTGCCGCGCGCACGGGCCGTGAAGGATGGATTCATCAGGATCAGACTCGAGCCGGAATCCCCGCCAGCAGTCACCGAACTGAACACGATCGGACCGCCCGCCACGCCGGGCGTGATACGCACCGCAGGTGTCGCTGTCACGACGGTCCCGCGGCGCTGCAACGCCACGATGGCAAGGGGACCGCCCTCCTGCGGCCGGTCGCTGCCGACTTCGACGGTGAGCGCCCCCTGGAAGTCACCGAGGCGCGGAAACAGCTCACGAACCCACACGGTTCGCTGGGCGTAGGGCGCCAGCTCCACGGTGGCGCTGCAACACTCCAATTCGGCGCCGACGGCACTCCGTACCGTCAGCTTGACGCGGCTGCGGAGAAGGCTGTTCGTGATGAGGACGCCGCTGCCGCCCGTCGCATCGTCGTTGACCGGCACGATTGCGCCATCCAGCAAGGCAGACTCAGAGGCGCCGAATGTGCCCAATGCCGCCGACGACGTCCGCGCGGTGAGGCCGAGCGGTACACTCGAAAACAGCTGCGCGGACGCGACGATCGCCGCTTCCGGCGCAAAGGTCTCGATGACCACTGCGCCCAGCGGCGGAACGCTGAAGGCTCCGGCCTTGAGCGCCTCCGCCCGTGGCGTCACACGCGCACCATCCTCGCCGTAGAACACGAGCCGGCCGCTACTCGCTTCCGTTGCAGACGGATTGACGAGCAGGAAGGATGTGGAGCGCGTGGGATCGAGGCCGACGTGCGGGACAACGTGCGTGTGCTGGACGCGCTCGACGTTGGCGGCGAGGTATGTGCCGGATGTCAGCGGATCCATGAAACGTCCCGGCGCGAGGTCGCGCGGCGTGAAGCCGCTTAACGTGAGCAGATCCTCGCCCGGTCCGCCGTCCACGATTTCCGTGCCATCGCGGACAACATCGCCGGTTCGAATCACGATGATGTCGTCGCCGTCGCCGCCGTTTACGACATCCGTGCCGGCGCCGCCGAGCAGCAGGTCGGCGCCGCTGCCGCCGTTGACGAAATCGCGGCCATCGCCGCCGAACAGCGTGTCCTGATCGTTTCCGCCATCGACGAAGTCGCCGCCGGCGCTGCCCGTCAGAGTGTCGTTGCCAGGCCCGCCTTTGAGCGTGTCGTCGCCCTGACCGCCATCGATGGTGTCGTCGCCGGCCTCACCGAGGGCCGTGTCATCGCCGTCCCCGCCGGCGATGATGTCGTTGCCGGCACCGCCGGCGATCGAATCGATCCCGTCGTTGCCGGACAGCCGGTCGTTGTCGGCGCCGCCGGACAGTGAATCGTCTCCGTCGCCGCCGGCGAGCACGTCGTTGCCGGCGGCGCCGCGGAGCACGTCAGTGCCGTCACCACCGTCGGCATCGTCAACACCGGGCCCGCCCTCGATCACATCGTCGTCGTCGTTGCCTTCGATCGTGTCGTTGCCGTCGCCGCCGCGAAGCGTATCGTTCCCAGCGCCGCCATCGATAATGTCGTTTTCGGCGCCACCGTCGACGGTGTCCTCGCCCTCGCCGGCGTCGATTACGTCTCGACCTCTCCCCCCGGCGATGATGTCCTGCCCCTTCCGGCCGAAGATCCAATCCTCAGCGTCGGTACCGGTCAGGCGGTCGTCTTCGTCCTTGCCTTCAATGACGTTCTTGGGGCCGGATCCGCGACCCGCTTCGGCAACGGCGTCCGGACGTGGCTTCCCCTGGGCACCTTCCTGCGCCGTCGGCCACTCGGGAACGAACACGACGCCGAAGATCAGTGCGGCAGCGGCCACCGCATCGCGAGCCGTGAGGTGTAGTTGGATCATGACGCGTCTCTGACCGCGCACATTAGTGGTAGCGTGTCGGCCCGCCTTGCGAATCACGCGCGGATTGTATGTGGTTTTGTCAAGAAACCTTGACAGGCTCGGCGAGAAACATCTGCACCTCGTTGAACATCTGCGTTCGATTCCGTTCGAGCATCAGATGGTGCGTTCCCTCGCCTACGATCACCAGCCGCTTGCGCGGCGAGTTCGTCAGCCGCGCCAGGATCGCCTGCGCCATGTAGGCCGGCGTGTCCACGTCCCAGTCGCCCACCACCAGCAGCACCGGCGCTCGGATCGCTGACGGATCGTAGTAGCGTGTGTCCGCTTCCCAGTACTTGAACGCGTCGACGAGCAGGCCGTTTGGCGCGCGCACGGCGGGCGGGTTCATCTTCGCGCCAACGGGGTCGGCTTCCATGTTGGCCGCCCACCACGATTCGATCACACCCGGTGGAATCAGGTCTTTCTGCCGGTCGTGAGCGACACCGGTCAGCCACCGCTGCGTCGCCGCCTCCAGCGTGACGGTGCGATAGGCTCCCATCGGACCGCTCACGCGCAAGCCGCCCGGAATCCGCCTGACCCAGAGCGGCGCATACATCACGAGCCGCTCCACGTTGTCCGGGTTGTTCGCCGCGTACGCGCCGGCAATGACCGTTCCCCATGACCAGCCCATCACGTTCAGCCGCGGCACGCCCCGTCGCTGACGAATGTGATCGACCACGGCTCCGAAATCCGACACGGCATCGTCCGTCGTCACGACTGGCGCGTTCTCGGCGGCCGGACGATCCATCGCTGGTGGCCGCGTCGATCGGCCGAAGCCGCGGACGTCCATCGAGTACACGTCGTAGCCGCGGCCGGCGATTGAGTCCATCCACGATGCGCCGTCGATCTTCAGATCGAACATCGTGTCCGACGGGTATGTGGCGCCGTGGACGAACAGGAGCGTGCGCTCGCCGCTGAACGCGTTCACGCCGTCGGGCCGCGTGTTGCGGACGTACAGGCGAATGTCGGGGTCCGTCGATGGTACGTGATAGCTCTCCGAGATGAGCCGTTTGCATTTTGCATTTTGCATTTTGCATTGACGTGGCTTCTGCCTTAAGGCGGAAGCTACGGAGAAGACGGCAGGATCGCCACAGCGCGAAGCGGAGCGCCCGTGCCGCCGGCGATCTTCATCGGCAGCGCGACGATGAAGGCGCCGCGGGACGGAAGGCGATCGAGCGCCGTCAGATTCTCGAAGGCGGGCAGGTTCGCCTCATAGAGGATCCGGTGCGACTCGAAGAGCGTCGACTGGCCGTAGTCGATGCTGGCCGTGTCGATCCCGACGGCGCGAACGTCTTTCGTGACGAGCCATTTCGCGGCATCGGGATGGAGACCCGGGAAGTGCAACTTCGGCACCGCCGCGGCTCCCCGTTCAGCAGTGCCAAGATAGCGTGCCGCATCGGGCCACCGGCTCGAGAATCCCGTTCGCAGCAGAACGATGGAGTCGGCCGTGATCGGACCGTGTTCGGTCTCGGCACGCGTCAGATCGTCAACGGTCACCTGATAGTCGGCGCTTCCCTCGCTCGCCTTCGACACGTCCACCACCACGGCGGGGCCGAAGAACCGCTGGAGCGGAATCTGGTCGACAGTCTGCCGGCCCTGAGCGAAATGCACTGGTGCATCCAGGTGCGTCCCACCGTGCTCGGAGGTGAAGAAACTGTTCGAGGAGTAGTAGAAGCCTGCCGGCGTCACACCGTCCGCGTCCTTCCTCAGCCGGAACTGTTCGGCCGTTGGCCAGAAAATGCTCTGCGCGTCGTATGCGTGCGACAGATCGACGAGCTGGCCGGCACGGAACGGCAGTGGTGATTGCGCGGGCGGTGCCTCGCGGGCGCAGCTGGCGAAGACTGTCACAAGCAGCAGGCAAACAGGTAGGCTTTTCATCGGCCGAATCGTAACGGGAGGGCCCCATGTCTCTCAACCGAATCGCGATCGTTGCGCTGGTCGTGGTGACCGCCGGGCAGCCTGCCGCTCAGCAGTCAACGACCCCGCAGCCGCCTGTTCTGTTCGACGGGGTGACGTATCTCCCGATGGACGGCGAGACCTCGACCACCGTGAACCGTGACCGAAGCGTGCTCGTCTCGAACGGACTCATCACTCAGATCGGAGCAGCTGGAGCAAAGATCCCCGAAGGAGGAATTCGTGTCGATGGCCGCGGCAAGTTCCTCATGCCGGCGCTCGCTGAAATGCATGCGCACATTCCAAACGATCCGGCCGAGGCCGAGCGCGTGTTGTTCATGTACGTGGCAAACGGGATCGGCACGATCCGCAGCATGCTCGGTGATCCCTCGCACTTCCGGCTGCGCGAACGGGTCAGGCGTGGCGAGATAGCCGGACCCGCCATGATCCTGTCGGGACCGTCGTTCAATGCACAGACGGCTTCAACGCCACAGGCCGCGACGTCCAGAGTCGCGGATCAGGTGAAAGCCGGCTACGACTTTCTCAAGATTCATCCCGGCATTCCGCTCACGGCCTTCAACGCGCTGGCCGCTGCGGCGGGCAAGGCGGCCATTCGATTTGCCGGACACGTGCCCGCCGACGTCGGCCTGCGACGGGCGCTGCAACTGAAGTTCTGGACCGTCGATCACCTCGACGGCTACGTGGAGGCGCTCGCCGGCTCAGGCGCGCCCGCGTCCCAGAACTTCGGCGTCAATCTGATGTCGCACGTCGATGAGTCACGCATCGCCGCGCTTGCCGCCGACACGAAAACAGCCGGCGTCTGGAACGTGCCGACGCAGATCCTCCTCGAAAACTGGTACGGCCCCGAGTCCGCGGAGACGATGCAGGCACGCCCGGAGATGCAGTACGTGCGGCCCGCGGAAGCTGCCCAATGGATGGCGACCAAGCGGGACAACGACCGCACCGTGTCGGCGAAGGAGCGGGCGCGGTTCATCGCGGTGCGTCGGCGAATGATCAAGGGCCTGCAGGACGCCGGCGCAGGGTTGCTTCTCGGATCGGACGCGCCGCAGGTCTGGAACGTCCCCGGCTTCTCCATTCACCGGGAGCTTGCCTCGTATGTTGCCGCCGGACTGACGCCCTATCAGGCGCTCGCGACGGGAACCCGCAACATCGCCGCCCATCTGGGCGGATCGGGTCCCCGCTTCGCCGTTCGGGATATCGACCGGGCGAACCTCGTGCTGCTGGACGCGAACCCGCTCGAGAACATCGCGAATAGTTCGCGAATCGCCGGTGTGATGATCGGCGGTCGCTGGATCCCCAAAGCGGAAATAGACCGGCGACTGTCAGAACTAAGACCGCGATAATGCAGGATTCAAAATGCAGGATGCAAAACGGCCGCGGAGCCTGTGCTCTGGTTTGCATTTTGAATTTTGCATTTTGCACTGCGCACTCTCGTATAATTCGCGCGCGAGGAGCATTCATGAAGTCGATGTACAAGGCAGGATTGACGGTTGGCGCCGTCGTGATCGTGGCGGCGCTCTTCACCACTGAATCGCTGTTCGGACAGGGCGGCGGCCAGGCGCCAGCCGCGGGCAGAGCCGGCGGCCAGGGACGCGGCGGGCAGGGGCCGGGCGGACCCGGTGGCCCGGGCGGTGGCCGCGGTGCGGTTCAGCAGAACCTTCCCGCTTCTCCAACGGCGGTGACGCTGCCGACGATGACGGAAGTCACCGGCCCGGGGCCGATGTACGACTCCGCGCCATCGCAGCCGGCAGGCAAGGGCCTCGACTTCTACAAGTACCAGGCGAAGGAATACTTCATCAGTGGCACGGCCAACGGCCAGCCGTACAAGACCCGCATGGTCGTCCGTATGCCCGCCGATCGCAGCCGCTTCAGCGGTCTCGTGCTCGTCGAATCGATGCACGGCAGTGGCGCCGCGCACATGTTCGAGTACACCTCGATGTACACGATGGCCTCGGGCCACGCCGCCGTCGAGATCGTCACCACCCCGAACACGCCGGGCGAGCTGACGAAGATGAACGAGGCACGCTACAAGGAGATGGCGCTCGTCGCCGGCCAGAACACCGACATCCTCGCCCAGGCCGGCGCGCTGATTAAGAGCGGCAGTCCGCTTGGCGGCGCGGTGCCGCGCAAGATGGTCCTCGCGGGAACCTCGCAGACCGCCGGCATCCTGATCAACTACCTGCCGGGGCACGTCGTCTACCGCACACCGAAGATGGAACGCATCTACGACGGCTTCATGCCGACGTCCAACGGCTCCAACATCACACAGGACGTTGACGTCCCGATCGTCCACGTGCCGACGATGCACGAGGTGAGCGGACAGACCATTACGTGGCGGCAGGACAGCGACGAAGCCGGGAAGCAGTATCGCCTCTATGAGTTCTCGGGCATGGCGCACGTGGACACCCGCGACGCCGCGCGCATGATGCCGAACCCGTGCGCGCAGCCGCTCAGCACCTACCCGCTGCAGGCCTACATGTCGGTGGCGCTCAACCACCTGTTCAACTGGGTGGACAAGGGTGTGGCGCCGCCGCGCGCCGACCGTATCTGGCTCGATCGCAACGAGGCTGACGGCTCGACGATGGCACTCGACGATGCCGGCAATCCGCGCGGCGGCATTCGCAGTCCGTACGTGGACGTTCCGGTCGTCAAGTACCGGATTCGCCCGCCGGTGGCAAACCCGTTCCCGGCAAATCCGAGCGCCTGGATGAAAGCGAACGGCAACGAAAAGGGCGGAGCGCTGATGTGCAACCTCAGCGCCTCTCAGCTGGCCCTTTCGAAAGACGAGTTGAAGAAGCGCTACAAGAACAAGAAGAACTACGCGGGCATGGTCGAGCGGCGCGTCAACGAGCTCGAGAAGGCCGGGTGGTCGCTGCCGGTGTATCGCGAGCTGATTCTCAGCGACGCAGCGAAGGTTGATTTCTAGAGAGACGAAACGACACACCGAGGCAGTGAGGCAGCGAGGATGACCGTTCAAGGGTTACTCGGTGTCTCGGTGTGTCGCCTTCGGCGTCGCCTGCATGTCGTCGGGTGCGCAGCCGTGATCGCGTTCTGCGCCGTCACCGTTCTCGGCCAGACGACGGCCTCGTCGAAACCTTACACCGCTCCGCGAACGCCCTGGGGTGACCCCGATCTCCAGGGCATGTGGCCGGGCAACGTCAGCGCGCCGCTGCAGCGTCCGGCCAACTTCGGCGAGCGCGGCACACTGACCGACGACGAGTTCGCGCAGCGTCAGGCGCAGGCCCGCGCACAGGCGGAGGCGGACGCACAGCAGTTCGTGGCGACCGGGCGCGGCGGACGCGGGGGCCGTGGGGGCGGCGGCATCGGCCCGCCGGATCACTGGCTCGAACGCGGCTCACCCATCCGCCAGACATCGCTGATCGTCGACCCGCCCAACGGACGCCTGCCCGCGTTGGCGGCAGGAGCTGAAGAGCGGCGGAAAGCCGCGCGCGGCGGACGTGGGCTGCCGGGCGAATGGCGCGGCACCGCCGATTCGTACGACGACCTGAACATCTACTACCGCTGTGTCACGCGCGGACTCCTCGGTTCGGTGATCCCGGTCATTTACGGCAACGGCAACGAGATCGTGCAGGCGCCCGGCTCCGTGGTGTTTCGCAACGAGATGATCCACGAGAGCCGCGTGATCCCGCTCGACGGCCGGTCGCACGTGCCGGCGTCGATCCGTATGTACATGGGCGATTCGCGGGGACGCTGGGACGGCGACACGCTGGTGGTCGAGACGACGAACTTCACCGACAGAGTGGCCATCGGATCGAACGGCGCGGGCTATCCCGGCGACCCCGGTTACCACAGCCCGGCGCTGCGCGTCGTCGAGCGCTTCACGCGCACAGGCGCCGACACCCTCGTCTACGAAGCCACCGTTGACGATCCGCAGACCTGGGTCAGGCCCTGGACCCTGCGCATCCCGTTGGCGCGCGGCCAGGACCCGCACCTGTTCGAGTACGCCTGCCATGAAGGCAACTACGCGATGCGCAACATCCTGAGCGCCGCGCGCACCGAGGATAAAAAATAGTGGGATCCCCAGACACAGTTACCCCTCCTTCTTCGTGGCTTTTCATCAAGAACAACGAGTCCATCTGGGTCGAGCGGCCGCACGGCCGCCTGCTCGTGGTCGCCGGCCCGGGCGCGGCGCACGAGGAACGCGACTTCATCAGCGACGAGGCGCTCGATCAGTTCCAGATCGCGCTCGCCGAGAAGCTGGCCGGCGACGGCTGGTTTCTGTGGGGCGTGAACCGCGAACGGCGCGAGGGCGATCGCCGCCAGACGGCTCGCGGGACGCCGGATCGCCGCGCGTTGCGGCGATCCTGAAGACCTCAGGATTCAGGCCCGGGCGAGACGACCAGATAGCGCGCGAGGCAAGAGGTCAATGTAGACTCGCCCGATGCGCGCACGACTGCTGGTCGCTGTTGCCCTGCTGACGGCAGGCCTCTCCTTTTCCAGCGGCGCCCAGGAACCGCGAACCGCTCGGCGTGACGCCGACTGGCCGACGTACCGCCGCGATCTTGCCGGCACCGGGTATTCGCCGCTCCGCCAGATCACTCCGCAGAACGTCGCGACTCTCACTCCGGCCTGGACGTTTCGCATCCAGAGCAATGCGCCCGCCGCCGCGGGCCGCGGCGGCGTGGCTGGTGCTGCAAACGTCAATTCGCAGGCGACGCCGATCGTCGTCGATGGTGTGATGTATTTCCCCGGCCGCGACCGCGTGGAGGCGCTGGAGGCGGACACAGGCAAGGAGATCTGGCACGCGTCTGTCACCGGTGGTGCGCCTTCGAGGCGCGGCGTCGCGTACTGGCCCGGCGAAGGCAGCACGCCACCACGGATCTTCTTCATGGCTGGCCGGCGCTTGATCGCGCTCGACGCCAGGACTGGCGCGACGGCCTCTGCCTTCGGGCAGAACGGAGAGATTGATATTGGAGTCCCGTACAACTCGGTGCCCGGCATCTTCAGGAACGTGGTCGTCGTAGGTGCCAACACCCCTCCGGGTGCGAGCGGCGGCATTGGCAATGCCCGCGCGTTCGACGCGCGCACCGGCGTCAAGCTGTGGGAGTTCAGCTCCGTGCCCCAGCCTGGAGCCGTCGGGCACGACACCTGGGACGGTGACAGCTGGAAGGGCCGACTTGGCGTGAATGCCTGGCCGTTCTACTTCACCTTCGACGAGTCGCGCGGTCTGGTCTATCTGCCGCTCGCGTCACCGATTCCGGGTGCCTTCGGCGGTGACCGGAAGGGCGCGAACCTGTTCGGAAACTCGGTCGTTGCGGTTGATGTTCAGACGGGACAGTACAAGTGGCACTTCCAGACGATCCATCACGACCTGTGGGATCACGATCCCCCGGCGCCGCCGGGATTGTTTGACGTCGTGCAGAACGGACGCCGGATTCCTGCGCTTGGACTCACGACGAAGTCGGGCTACGTCTACATCCTGAACCGCGAGACTGGTCGGCCGATTTTCGGAGTCGAAGAACGTCCGGTACCAAGGAGCGACGTCCCGGGCGAGTTGGCGTTTCCAACACAGCCGATCCCGGTGAAGCCGCCGGCACTCGCACGAGTGTCGTACACCGCCGCGGATCTTGTCACTGCCGCCGATACCAACGCCGAACACGCGAAAGCGTGCGCCGACTTGATCGCGCAGATCGGCGGTGTCTACAACGCCGGACCGTTCACGCCATGGCGGTACAAGGCGGAGGGCGGCGCACCTGGAGTCACGGTCGGATTCCCTGGCGGACTTGGCGGCGCGAACTGGGGCGGCATCGCCTTCGATCCCAACTCGCGATTTATCTTCGTCGCGACACAGGACGTCGGGGCGTTGGGATCGATGGAAAAGACGAGAGAGGGATCGCCGGTTCCGTATGCCAAGACAACTCCGGGACGAGGCTCGTTCGACGTCAGGATGGGCGACACAGACTGGCCGTGCCAGAAACCACCGTGGGGTCGTCTGACGGCAATCAACACGTCGACGGGAGACATCGCATGGCAGATTCCCCTGGGAATCACCGAGCAGCTTCCAACCGACAGGCAGAACACCGGCCGGCCTGCTCTGGCCGGTCCTATCGCGACGGCAAGCGGACTCGTCTTCATCGCCTCGACGGACGACAACCGCTTCCGCGCCCTGGACGTGAAAAACGGGAGACAGCTGTGGGTCACGAGGCTGGAGCGGCGCGGCAACGCCGACCCCATCACCTATCTGGGTCGGAATGGCAAGCAGCACGTTGCCGTGGTGGCCACCGACACGCTGATGGTCTATTCGCTGCCCTGACTTTAGCGTCACCGCCCGGACGCTGCGGCTTTACTTCTTCTCGGCCGGGATCGACGTAGCGGGGCCCATGCCCCACACCTGGATCACGGCCGGCTCCTTCTTGGCGCCGTCGTAGTGCACCTGCTTGGCTTTGTGGATCACGTAGCTCCCGGCGGGCGCCGGAACCGTGCTGTCCGGGTCGAACTTCTCGCCCGTACCCAGCCACCAGGTTCCGGAAATCACGACGAAGAACCGGTCGTTCTGGTGATAGTGCGGCCGGCTCATGTTGCCCGGCAGCCATCGCAGTCGGATCACGTACGGCCCCGGCTTCTCGGGATCGCCGAAGAGGACCGCGGTCTCGTTGGTCCCGGCCGCGTTCCTGACCCACTTGATGTTCTCGGGGGTGATGAACTCCACGGCCTTGCTGTCGATTTGTGCCGCGGAACCCGTGATGGCGGCGAGCATCATGCTGCAGAGAGTAAGGGCGGCCGCGCGCGTCACTCTGGTCATGGTTCCTCCTCAGCCTACCAACGGAGGTCCGCCTGAAGGCGGACACTACGTTCAGGTGGTGGCCGGAAGCGGCACGGACCGCCGTTTCGCAGCCCGGCGGCGCGCGAAACGCTCGCGTATCGCTTCAATGTACACGTAGTACACCGGCGTGATGTAGAGCGTCAGCAGCTGCGACACGAGCAGGCCGCCGACGACTGCCAGGCCGAGCGGACGGCGCGACTCCGCGCCCGCGCCGAGCGCCAGCGCGATCGGCAGAGTTCCGACCAGCGCCGCCATCGTCGTCATCATGATCGGACGGAAGCGGACGAGGCAGGCTTCGTGGATCGCCTCGACCGCCGTCTTCCCCTGGCGCTGCGCGTCGACGGCGAAGTCCACCATCATGATCCCGTTCTTCTTCACCAGACCCACCAGCATGATCACGCCGACGAACGCGTAGAGGTTCAGGTCGACGTCGAAGATGAGCAGCGTCAGCAGGGCGCCGAGACCGGCGGCCGGGAGGCCCGAGAGGATCGTCAGCGGGTGCGTGAAGCTCTCATACAGCACGCCCAGCACGATGTAGATGACGACGATGGCCATCAGCAGCACGAGGCCAAGCCCGCGCAGCGAGTCCTGGAATGCCTGCGCCGCTCCCTGGAACGTCAGCGTGACCGTGGCAGGAATCGTCTGCGCCGCGGCCGCCTGAATCTGCGTGACCGCGTCGCCCAGCGCGACCCCGGGAGCCAGGTTGAACGAGATGTTCACCGACGGCAGCTGGCCGAAGTGGTTGACCTGGAACGGTCCAACGGTCGTCTCCATGCGCGCGACGGATTCGAGCGGAATCAGCCGCCCGCTGTTCGACCGCACGTACAGGAGCGACATCGCCGACGGGTCGCTCTGGAACTGGGGCGCCACGCGCAGCACGACCGGATACTGATTACTCGGCGCGAAGATCTGCGTGACCTGCCGCTGCGCGTAGGCGTTGCGGAGCGCATCCTCGACCTGGTTCGCCGTGAGCCCGAGCGCCGACACCTTGTCGCGGTCCATTTCGACCGACACCTGCGGCGTGTTGAGGCGCAGATCGCTGTTGACGTCCAGCAGGCCCGGAATGCTGCGGATGCGCTCCTCGAGCACCGGTGCCCACCGGTACAGCTCCGCGGTGTCGGCGTCCTGCAGCGTGAACTGATAAATCGGACGACCGCCTCCGCCGCCCAGGTTGATTGGCGGCGGGTTCGTGGGGAACGCTCGGATGCCGGGAACCTGCGCCAGCTTCGGCCGCAGCGAGGCGATCACTTCGTCCACCGAGCGGGCTCGCTGTTCACGCGGGTCCATCTCGACGAACAGCCGGCCGGTATTCACGCCGCCGGCGGCGTTGTTGCCGACGAGCCCGACGTTGTGCGACACCGAGAACACGTCCGGCTCGGCCATCACGATGTCGGCGATCTGCAGCTGGTGCCGGACCATGTCGTCGAAGCTGATGCCTTCCGCCGCCTCGGTGTTGACCACGAACCGGCCCTGATCTTCGTTCGGCAGGAATCCCTTCGGCACGATGGTGAAGAGATAGACCGTCACGCCGAGCAGAACGATCGACAGCGCCATGGTGGCCGCGCGGAAGCGCAGGCAGACGCCCAGCGTCGTGCCATACGCGCCGCGCCAGGCGTCGAACACGCGTTCGAAGGCGTTGTAGAGCGAGCCGTGACGCGTGCTGTGCGGTGGCCGCAGGAAGCGGCTCGCCAGCATCGGTGTCAGGCTGATCGACACGAAGCCTGAAATCAGGATCGCGGCGCCGATCGTGATCGCGAACTCGTGCAGCAGCCGTCCGACGACGCCGCTCATGAAGAAGACCGGGATGAACACCGCCACGAGCGATACGGTCATGGACACGATGGTGAAGCCGATCTCCTTCGACCCGTCGAGCGCGGCCTGCATCGGCGGCTTCCCCATCTCCATGTGCCGCACGATGTTCTCCAGCATCACGATCGCATCGTCGACGACGAAGCCGACCGAGAGCGTCAGCGCCATCAGCGAGAGGTTGTCGAGGCTGAAGCCGAGCACGTACATGATCGCGAACGTGCCAACGATCGAACCGGGCAGCGCCAGGCTCGGAATCACCGTCGCCGACAGGTTGCGCAGGAAGAGGAAGATCACGAGCACGACCAGCACGACGGTCGCCACGAGCGTGAGCTTCACGTCGTGCACCGACTCGCGAATCGTCGCCGAGCGGTCGCTGCGCACGTCGAGCTTCACGGACGCCGGCAGCTGCGCCAGGATGCCGGGCAGCAGCTCCTTGATGGCGTCGACGATCTGCACCACGTTGGTTCCGGGCTGCTTCTGGACCGCGAGGTAAATGCAGCGATCGTGGTTCTGCCAGCTCGCCGTGCGATCGTTCTCGACGCCGTCGTAGACGCGCGCCACTTCGTCCAGCCGGACCGGATAGCCGTTGCGGTAGGCGATGATCGACGGACCGTACGCCGATGCGCGCATCAGCTGGCCGTTGGTCGTGACGACAAACGTCCGGTCGCCGAAGATCGTGCCCGTCGGCATGTTGACATTGGCGTTCTCAACGGCGTTGGCGAGCTCGTCGATGCCCAGGCCGCGCGCCGCAAGCTGCCGCGGATCGACGTCGATGCGGACCGCGTACTTCTGCGAGCCGAAAATGTTCACCTGCGCCACGCCGCTCACCGTCGAGATGCGCTGCGCCACGTTCGTCTGCGCGAGCTCGTCCAGGGCCGAGAGGCTCAGCGTGCTCGAACGCATGACGATGAAGAAGATCGACTGATCGGCCGGATTGACCTTCTGGTACGACGGCGGCGCCGGCATCTCCCCCGGCAGCTGACGCGAGGCGCGGCCGATCATCGACTGCACGTCCTGCGCGGCGGCGTCGATGTTGCGATCGAGGTCGAACTGCAGCGTGATCTCGGTGCCGCCCTGCGTGCTCGTCGAGTTCATGCTGGTCAGGCCGGCAATCGCCGAGAACTGCTTCTCGAGCGGCAGCGCCACCGACGAGGCCATCGTTTCCGGGCTGGCGCCGGGCAGTCCGGCCTGGACGCGGATCGTCGGGAAATCAACGCTTGGCAGGTCGGCGACCGGCAGCTGCTGGTAGGCGAGGCCGCCGAAGACGAGGAGCCCCGCAATCAGCAGCGTGGTCGCAACGGGGCGGCGAATGAAGATGGACGACAGGTTCACGGCTTGCCCTCCGGCCTGCCCTGAGCCGGGCCGAGGGCCTTGCCCCGAGCGGAGTCGAGGGGCTGCTTCACGCTGATGCGGCCACCTGGCACCAGACGGAGGTGACCGTCGGTGACGACCGTTTCACCTGGCCGTACGCCGCTGGCAATCACACTTTCGGCGCCGCGGATACGGGCGACGGTGATCGGACGCATCTCCACCGACTGATCGGGCTTCACCGCAAAGACGTAGGTTCCCTCCTGCCCCGCCTGCACGGCGGCCGACGGGACCACGATCGCGGTCGGGTCGGTGGACAGCGTGACGACCACGGTGACGAACTGCCCCGGCCACAGCCGGCCGTCGGTGTTCGGGAACGTTCCCTTGATGCGAATGGTGCCGGTGTTCTGATCGACCGCGTTGTCGATGAAGGCGATTCGCCCGTTTGCCGGAGTCCCGGTGCCCTGCGGAGTCGCCGCCACCGTGAGGGAGCCGCGCGACATGTAGTGCCGCAGGTCCGCGAGACGCGCTTCAGGAATGGTGAACGCGACCGAAATCGGTGCGACCTCGTTGATGACGACCAGCGGCGTCTGATCGTTGGCGCGAACGAGGTTGCCCTGGTGAACCATCAGCGCTCCGGTGCGGCCGGAAATCGGCGCCGTGATCGTCGCGTATTGCAGCTGGATCTTGGCGTTCTCCAGCGCCGCGCGGTCCGCCTCGACCGTCGCGTTCAGCGCCGCCACCGACGTCCGCGCCGTGTCGCCCTGCTCGCGGGGGGCGATGCCCCGATCCACGAGCTGCTGGAACCGCGTGGCCTGCACTTCCGCGTTGGCCGCCTGCGCCATGTCGCGCGTGAGGTTCGCCTGCGCCTGGCCGAGCGCGGCCTCGAGCGGACGGCGATCCAGCTCGAACAGCACCTGGCCGCGCTGGACGATGTCGCCTTCGCGGAAGTTGACGGATATCAGCTGCCCGGTAATCTGCGAGCGGATGGCCACCGACGAGTACGGCTCGACCGAGCCGATCACCTGAATCTCAATCGGCATCGGCTTCTGGACGACGGTCGCCGTGGTCACCGGGACGGCCGGCAGACCGCCGCCCCGGCCGTCGGCGGTGTCCCCGGCGGTGCCGTCTGCCGTGCAGGAGGCGCTGGCGCCCAGTAAGAGTGCGACGAGGATGATCCGGACGAGTTTCATGAGGGGTCCCAGGTTCGTATTAAGCCTGCTGATCTTAATCGACCGCCGACGTCTCCCGGGATCGTAGTGTCCGCCTCTAGGCCGACCCGCCGTCGTAGTGTCCGCCTTCAGGCGGACCTGAAGGCCCAAGGGATCGGGCTCAGGGGCTGGTCAAGGAATCTGGGTTCCAGGAATCAGCCGATGGTGGCCAG
>JAICQE010000027.1 GCA_025938035.1 Vicinamibacteria bacterium | reverse complement strand
TCCGGCAAACGGCATCGCCGTCGCATAAAAGAGCGGCTTTCCCGGAACGAGTTCCTCGGGCTGCCGCACGTAGGGAACGATGGCCTCGTCCGGCTGACGCGTACACGCGCTGACTCCGGCAAGCGTCAGTGACGCGCCCATCAACTTCAGGAACCCGCGGCGGCCAACCGGGTCGAGCCACTCCGAGGCGTTCTGCGGGAACTCGCGATGCAGGAATTCCTTGAACTCGGGCGTCTCGGATACGGCCTCGAGGCTGCGCCAATACTCGCGGCCGCGGCTGCCTTCGAGCCTGGTACGGAGCGACTGGATGTCGATCGGCTGCGTCATGAACGGGTCACCGATGGCACGTCGAGCAGCTGGTGTTGCCGCGGATTCCGTATTCCTTCACCAGCTGCGCGCCGATCACCGACTGCGGGACGGGCGGCTTGTAGCCCATCGTGTAGATCTCGCTGCGCGGCCGTACGTAGTTTTCGGGATTGCGGTGGCAGTTGACGCACCACTCCATCTGCAGGGTGTTTTCCTGCAGGGTCAACGGCATCTCGTCGATGCGGCCGTGACACGTCTCGCATCCCATGCCCTTCTTCACGTGAATACTGTGGTTGAAATAAACGAAGTCCGGCAGGTCGTGCACCCGGATCCAGCGCACCGGCCGATCCTCGCGGAAGCTGACGCGGATCGGTTCGAGAATCGGCGCCTGCGCCCAGATCTGCGAGTGGCAGTTCATGCACGTCTTGGTCGGCGGAATCCCGGCGAACGGCGACGTTTCGACCGAGGTGTGGCAGTACCGGCAGTCGATGCCATCGTCCTTGACGTGATGGCGATGGCTGAACTGGACGGGCTGCTCGACGAACTCGTGCGCGCGCGTGACGGAGCTGGAGCGCGCGACGACAATAGCCGTGAAAATCAGGCCGCCGACCAGAATGAGAAGGCCGGCAAGACTTAGCTTCGAAGTGGTGTTGGCGCTACGACGGAAGATCTGCGGCATTGGAAGCTAGCGAAGCGGGACGCCCGACCGCAGGTCCGGTCCTTTCCTGCGTTTCCCCGTGGGCCAGTCACGGTTTGTACCATGTTGTGAAAAAAGGATCAAGCAAGTCGCCCCCCCGGGCGGCAGACATTCTTATCCACACTCGGCGTGGATCTATCTCAGGCGGCAAAAGAGCGTAAGCTGATGGTGCGATGAGCGACCGCAAATATCGCCAGCGGGGCTACCAGGACGACGACCGCGACCGGCCGCAGACACCCAAACCCAACCGGCCAGCCCCCGAACCGGGCGCACCCGCGGGCACCCGGCGGATCTCGCGGGATGCACCCAAGACAATCAACATGCCCGGGTACCGCGAGGTCGTCCGTTGCGCACAGTGCGGCAACGTCGGGTCCGCAGACATCGGCTTCGACGCCCGGTGCCCGCGCTGCGGGACCGATCTCCACGCCTGCGCGCAATGCACGTCGTTCGACCCGGGCAGCCGCTTCGAGTGCATGGAAACGATTCCGGCGAGAATTTCACCGAAGAACGCCCGCAACAGCTGCGATCTCTTCTCGCCGCGGACGACCGTCGAACGCGAAACCACGACGCCGCGCACCGACGATGCGCGGAAGGCATTCGACGATTTGTTCAAGTTTTAGCCCGTTCCGGCAGGGTGCCCCGTGCCATTGCTCTCTGAACAGGACCGCCAGACCGTTTCGGTCCGCCTCGCCGAAATAACGAACCCGGTCACCATCCTCTTCTTCACGCAGACGATCGACGCTCCTGAAACAGCCCTCATCGCCCGCCAGGTACTCGACGAAGTCGTCGGGCTCAACGACCTGATTTCGCTTCAGGAAGTGAACTTCATTCTGGAAAAAGAGCGGGCTGCGCAGTACGGAATCGACCGAATCCCGTCCGTCGTGCTGCTTCGTGGCGAGGAAGATACCAGGATCCGCTTTCTCGGAGCCCCCGCGGGCTACGAGTTCGTGTCGCTGATTGAAGCGCTGATCCTCGCGGGCACCGGTGAGTCGGCGTTGACGCCGCAGAGCAAGACACTCATCGCGACGCACGTGACGGCACCCACCGAGATCCTTGTGTTCGTCACCCCGACCTGCCCGCACTGCCCGAGGGCAGTGACGATGGCGCACCGGATGGCGGTCGAAAGCCCCCTTATCCGCGCCGCCTCCGTGGACGCGGCCGAATTCATGGATTTATCGCAGCAGTATCAGGTGACAGGCGTGCCGAAGACGGTCGTCCTCGGCGCGAGCGACGGCGGTATCGAGATGTTGGGCGCCCTGCCGGAGGAAGCCTTCGTCAGGACGGCCGTCGGCGCGCCGGAGCCGCCGGTCCCGCCGGAACAATCGTCGCCTTCTTGACGAAGTCGAGCTGCGGAAACTCCTTCAGGTACGCATTGCCCTCTCGCAGAATGCGCCGCTGATCCGGCTCGTTGTCGCGGGGCGGGCTGAAGATCTTGTCCACGACTTCCATGCCGGTGACGACCTCACCGAACGGGGCGAAGCCCTGTTCGTTCAGATAACTGTTGTCGGCGTAGTTGATGAAGATCTGGGTGAAGCGCGTGTTCGGCAGGCTTTCCTTGGTAAAGGACACGTAGCCGCGGGTGTTGCTTTTCATCGGCGGCTCGTCGCGCAGGCTGGCGCGCTGCCAGGCGGCCTGGATGGTCGGGTCGCCGTTCAGCCCGAACTGGGCCATGAATCCCGGCCGTACCCGGAAGAAGCGCGTGCCGTCGTAGAAGCCGTTCTTCACCAGGTTGTAGAAGCGGTCGGCGCCAAGCGGCGCCCATTCCCGATGCACTTCGATGACGAACGGACCTTTGCTGGTTTCGAAGCGCGCCCGAAAGACGTCCGGAGCGGTTTCGGTCAGCTGCGACGGATCGGCCAGTTTGCTGGTCTGCGCAGACAAGCCGAGCGTCGCGGCAAGGACCAGCACGAACGCCCCAGCGAGGCGGAAGCCTGTCTCGCGGAAGCCTGGCGAAGGCGGATTCCTACGCACGGCCGGCAAACTCACGCGTTTCGGTGTGAACACGGACACGTTCCCCTTCCTTGATGAACAGCGGCACGCGGATTTCGAGCCCGGTGTCGGTCCGCGCCACCTTGGTGACCGTCCCGCTCGCGGTGTCGCCGCGCGTTCCAGGCTCGGTTTCCTTGATCGTCATCTCGACGAGCGGTGGAAGCTGCAGGCCGATCGGGTTGCCGTTGAACTTGTTGATCTGGACGATCAGATCGTCGACGAGCAGATCGCCATCGTCGCCGACCATGTCCGGACGCAGCGTCAGCGTCTCGAAGCTCTCCTGATCCATGAAATGAAATCCGTCGCCGTCGGCGTACTGATAGATCGCCTCGACGCGGGCGAGATCGGGTTCCTTGAACTTTTCGCCGGCCTTGAAGGTCTTGTCGAAGACGGCGCGTGTAAGCAGGTTGCGCATCTTCAGGCGGACCAGCGTCTGGCCGCCGCGCGCCGTCGGCTTCGAGACCTCGACATCGAGGCAGTGGTACGGCGCCCCTTCGTGCTCGAAGTACATCTTGCGTTTGATTTCGATGGCTTCCAGTTGTGAGGGCATCAGGTTGCTCGGGTTGGGATTCTCGCACGCTGTGCTTTGCCGTGCGGATTGTTCAGTTCTCCGTCGGCGGTTCGAAGCGATCGATAAAGAGTGCCGGCAATATGGCGCGGGATGGCACCAGCTTCAGGCCGAGTTGCTCTTCTACCGCGGTGAACACAGAAGGTACATCGCCACCCTCCGTCGTTGCGCCGGGAGTCGGAAGGACTGCAGGCACCGCAGTAAGTAGAAGGTGGTAGGACCCCGTCAAGCCGGTTTTGTCCACGACGGGCCGCCCAGCCAGGCCCCGAAGGATCACCGGCAGGACCGCCATCGGGATCTCTGCTTCGGTTCGGATGCCCGGCCGGATGGTGCACGACGGGAGCGGCCCGCTCGAGGGCGTAGAGTCGGGCCGAAACGGCCGTCCTTCCGCAAGCGCGGCCGCTTGCTCCGCGCGCCGCTGAGCCATAACCTTCTCACAATCGGTCCCGGACTTCTTCAGCCCGTTCCCAAGCCGGCGATCTCTGCGCGCATGCACAAGGTCGAACACCGGCATCTCGCGCGTCCCGCGGTGCCACTCGAGCTTGAAGCGCTCAGCGAGCATCGCTCTCGTCATGTTGCGACGCTGTTCCGGCGTCGGCGTACCACGCCCGGGAACCGCATTGGCGATGACGTCAAGGCGCGTTGAGAACGCCCATGGTGGGACGCCGACCATGTCGCCTCCGCCATCCGAAAAAGCGCGACTCAGCAGCGAGACGGCTGACGACGCCGTGACTGTGAACCCGCCATCGGGCCGTTCCCGCGTGGTGAAAACCGCCGCCGTGTTCTTGTTGATCCTGATCGAGACCGCGTCGAATGCCGGTTCGGGCTTCTGTGCATCAAGCTGTTCGGCCGCCAGAACGGCGGCGCCGGCCAGCAGCGCCGGAAGCCAGAGTGGCGAGACAGGTGACGCTGCCATAGCTGACGGATGTTACAGCCTGCCTGGACGAAGCTCGCGTCTTTGGTGACGTTCGCCTGCCTGGACGAAGCTCGGCGAAGCCGAGCGAAGTCTGGCGGAGGGAGAGGGATTCGAACCCCCGATACCCTTTCGGGTACAACGGTTTTCAAGACCGCCGCCATCAACCGCTCGGCCATCCCTCCGCGGTCTGGTCCTTTGATCGTACCCGAATTAGAGAAGTTCTTCGTGGTCTTCGCGTCCTTCGCGATCTTCGTGGTTAGGGCCGGCGAATCACCGTCGCGCCGGTCATGAACGGCCGCAGCGCCTCGGGGATCACGACCGAACCATCCGCCTGCTGGTAGTTCTCGAGAATCGCGATGAGCGTGCGGCCGACGGCCAGGCCGGAGCCGTTCAGCGTGTGGACGAACTCGGCCTTACCGGTCCCCTCGGATCGGAACTTGATGTTCGCGCGCCGCGCCTGGAACGCCTCCGTGTTGCTGCAGGACGAGATCTCGCGATACGTATTCTGCCCGGGCAGCCACACCTCGAGGTCGTAGGTCTTTGCCGAGGCAAACCCCATATCGCCGCTGCACAGGAGCACGCGCCGATACGGCAGCTCCAGCCGGTTCAGGACTTCTTCGGCATTGGAGGTGAGCCGCTCCAGCTCGTCGTAGGACTTGTCCGGCGGTGAAAACGCCATCAGCTCCACCTTGTCGAACTGGTGCTGCCGAATCAGTCCGCGCACGTCCGCGCCGTAGGACCCCGCCTCGCTGCGGAAGCACGGTGTATACGCCGTGTAGCGAATCGGCAGCGTGCGGCCGTCGAGGATCTCGCCGCGATGCATGTTCGTCAGCGGCACTTCGGCGGTGGGTACCAGATAGAGGTCCCACTCGCCTGCAATCTTGAACAGGTCCGCCTCGAACTTCGGCAGGTTGCCGGTGCCGGTCAGCGACGCGGTGTTGACGAGGAACGGCGGCTCGATCTCCGTGTAGCCGTGCTCCGTCGTGTGCAGGTGGAGCATGAAGTTGATGAGCGCGCGTGCGAGCTTCGCGCCGTCGCGCACCAGCACGGAAAACCGCGCGGCAGCGATCTTGGTTCCGCGCTCGAAGTCGATGATTCCGAGCGCCGGTCCGAGATCCCAGTGCGCCTGCGGCGTGAAGTCGAAGTTCCGCGGGGTTCCGCGGCGATGGATCTCGACGTTGTCGGCGCTGCTCTTCCCCACCGGCACGCTGTCGTGGGGAATATTCGGCAGGTTCAGCAGCCCGCGGTCGCGCCGCTGCTCGATGACGTCGAGCTCGACGCTCAGCTGCTTGATCTGCTGGTTCCGTGCGCGGCTCGCGGCCTGAATTCCGGCGATGTCGAGGCCCTGACGCTTCGCGCGCGCCACCTCGTCGCCGGCGGCGTTCTGCTGCCGCTTCAGTCCCTCGACTTCCGGAAGCAGACGGCGGCGCGCCGTCTCGAGTGTCGCCAGTTCCTCCAGCTCGCTCGACAGATCGGCGCCGCGCTTGCCCAATCCGGATCGGACGGCGTCAGGATTCTCGCGAAGCAGCGCTGGATCAATCACGAAGCAAGTTTAGCTTGAGATACCATGCCGATCATGAGCGTGCCTCCTGTGCGGAAGGCGGTGTTCCCCGCCGCCGGGCTCGGGACGAGATTCCTTCCGGCGACGAAGGCGCAGCCGAAGGAGATGCTGGTTCTCGTCGACAAACCGGTCATCCAGTACGGTGTCGAAGAAGCCGTTCAATCCGGCGTCAGCAACATCGTCATCGTCACCGGCAGGGGCAAGAACGCGATCGAGGATCACTTCGACGTGAACGTGGAGCTCGAGAGCTTCCTGGAGCAGCGCGGCAAGAAGTCGCAGCTCGAGGAAATCCGCCAGATCACGTCGCTCATCCAGGTCTCGTATGTCCGGCAGGGCGAGCCGCTGGGCCTTGGGCATGCCGTGCTGGTTACGAAACCGCTCGTCGGCGACGAGCCGTTCGCGGTGATCCTCGGTGACGACGTGATGGACGCAACGCCGCCGGCGCTCCGCCAGATGATCGACGTGTACGAGCGGCTGCAGGGACCGGTGATTGCGGTTGAACGCGTCGCCCGCGAGGACGTCCCCAGCTACGGCATCGTCGCCGTCGACGATACGGCGGATCTCGGCCACGGCGTACATCGAATCACCGACATGGTCGAGAAGCCCCGCGTCGACGAGGCGCCGTCGAATCTGGCAATCATCGGCCGTTATGTGCTCACGCCGGATATCTTTGCAGAGCTCGAATCGATCTCGGCAGATCGCACGGGCGAGATCCAATTGACGAACGGCCTTCGTCAACTGCTGAAGAAGCGGCCGATTTACGCTGTCGAGATCAACGGCGTCCGGCACGACACGGGCAACAAGCTCGGCTTCCTGAAGGCGGTTGTCTATTTCGCGTTGAAACGTCCGGAGCTCGCCGGCCCATTCCGCGAATACCTCGAGCGCGTCCACGACCTGAAAACGCCCGTGCTCTAATCTTTCGATGGCGTCGTTGACGAAGACGTCGATGACGTCGCGGCGGCGTCCGACTTTGTCGACGTGTCAGCTGTGGTGGAATCGGGTTTCTTTTCCGCCGGCGCATCGGAGCCGGAGGACGATTCGCCGCCGGACTTGCCCTTCTGCGCGTAGTCGGTGATGTACCAGCCGCTGCCCTTGAACTGAATGGCCGGCGACGACATCAGCCGCCGAACCGGCCCCTTGCCGCAGCGCCGGCACGTGTCGGTCGTTTCGGAGAACTTCTGAATCACTTCGAAGCGGCCGCCGCAGGCGTCGCACTCGTACTCGTACAGCGGCATCGCTACTCCAACGTCGCGTCGGTGGCGTCGTTCAACAGCAGGCGCCGATGCGCCCACAGCGGGGCCGTCCCCTGCGCAAGCACCGTGTCGTGAAACGTGCGCAGCGAAAACTTGCCGTCGAGCTGTTCCTGATAGTCGTGGCGCAACTTCAGCATCATCAGCTTGCCAAGCGAATACACGATATAGCCCGGGTCGAAGGTGCCGCGCTCGGCTTCGCGGCGGGCAGTGGCCTCCTCGAGAAACGCTTCGTCCCTGAAGAACCGCATTCCCTGCTCCACCGACAGATCCTCGCAGTGAAGGCGGATGCCGACGACGAATCGCGCCAGGCGGATCAAGGCTTCGGCGAGTTGGCCGAGCCGCAGCGTGGCATCGCCGCGGCGGAAGCCCGCCTCCATCATCATCTGCTCGCAGTAATGCGCCCAGCCCTCGACGAAGGCGTTCGAGGCGAGCAGGGTTGACCGGCGTACTTTCGACTCGACCTGCCGCGAATGCTGCGCCTGCAGGAAGTGGCCCGGGTAGACCTCGTGGATGGAGATGCTCCACAGCGCCGGCAGGTTGAAGTCGCGCAGGTGCTCCTTCTGGCGGTCCGGCGGCCAGCTTCGATCGATGTCCGTCAGGTAGTAATAGGCACGGCTCGGCTTCGTCTCGAACGGACCCGGCGTCCACATGCTCGCAAAGGCCCAGCGGAAGAACTCGGGCGTGGGCGCGACAACTACCGGCTCCCCCGCCGGTACGGTCACGATGGCCTGCCGCTGGAGGAAGGCTTCGAGCTCCTGCAGGTGCGACTGCGCTACGGCTACCAGCGTGCCGGGCGCCGGATGATCGTCCTTCGCCTTGCGCCAGACCTCGATCGGATCACCGCCATCGAGCCGGCTGGCCACGCGGCGGAACTCCTCCTGCACTTCGTGAAGCTCGCGCAGGGCGATCGTCAGCAGCCGATCGGCCGACAGAGTGATGCCTTCCTCGGTTTTCAGTTTTTGCTCGAAGCGCTCGCGACCGAGCCTGAACGAGGCCTTGGCGCGGGGGGCCAGGTCGTTCTCCAGATAGTCGATATAGGACGAAATCGCAGCAGCCGCTTCGGTCGATGTATCCGCGAGATCTCCGAGGATGTGCAGATCGTCGAGCGTTGAAAACGCCCGCGGCAGATCGCTTTCGATGAACTTCAGCGCGCCGCGCCACGCTTCGAGTCCCACCTTGACGAAGATGCCGGGCGTCTCCTTGATGTTTTCCCGGGCTGCCTGGACCAGGCGTGGCGCCTGACGAAGCTTGGACACAACCCGGCGTGCCCGCTCCGCCTCCGGCGAGTACGCAAACAGCGCCTGCCCGGCCAGGCTCATCCCCAGTGCGTCCGAGTAGACCTGCGGATTCCGGTCCCACGTCCGGATTGCCTCGAGCTCGTACATCCGCGATTCGATGTTCGCACCGACGATCCGGTGCTCGACCTGCTGGACCGGCGAGAGCAGCGACGAATCGATCTGATTGAGCCGGCGGCTGAATCCCGACAGCGCGCGGACGTTGGCGTCGATGGCCGGGCGGCTCAAGTCCTCCAGCAGATCATCGTGTAAATGGACTCCATCCAGACTGGCCTGGGTGGGAAGCACCTCATACAGGTAGGCGAGGTAATCGTCGACGAAGTGCGGAAAAGGCTCCGATGGGTACATGCCCGGTCATAGTTGCGCTCGGTCTCGTCCGTCCGTGAGCGCGCATCTCCCGATGGTACAATAACCACCCGCTCGAGACACGCCTGCGCGGGCGTCCGACCCGACATGCCGGGCACTCTCTTCGTCGTCGCAACGCCAATTGGCAATCTGGAGGACATCACGCTGCGCGCGCTGCGCGTCCTGCGCGAGGTGCAGGTGATTGCGGCCGAGGATACGCGCCGTACGGCCCGGCTTCTGGCGCGCCACGCGATCTCGACACCGACGGTCAGTTTTCACGAGCACAATACGCGGACACGGCTGCCGCAGCTGCTCGTGCGCCTTCAGCGCGGAGAGTCGGTTGCGCTGGTCACGGACGCTGGAACGCCCGGCATTTCCGATCCCGGGACAGAGCTGGTGCAGGCCTGCATTGAAGCCGGGGTCACCGTCGATCCGATACCAGGGGTGAGCGCGCCATTGGCCGCAGCGGTCGCCTCCGGGTTCGCCTTGATGCCATTAACGATACTCGGGTTTCCTCCACAACGGTCAAAAGCCAGAAGTGATTGGTTTAAAGCTGCTTGCGAGATTCCTAATACGGTGACGTTCTTCGAGGCCCCGCACCGGATCGCTAACACTTTGCAGGCGCTCGGGATGTTTTCTGGCTTTAGACCAATTTGTGTCGCGCGGGAACTGACAAAGGTGCACCAGCAGTTCTTGCGCGGCACTGCATCCGAGGTAGCCACCCAGCTGCAATCCGCTCCGAAAGGGGAGTTTACGATCGTTATTGGTCCTTTAACCAATATGCCGGTCGCCGGCACACACCAGAGCGACGAGGCCATTGCCAGAGAATTTGGTCTAATAACAGAATCTGGCAGCATAACGCGTCGCGAGGCGGTGTCGGCTACAGCCAAACGTCTGGGTTTGCCTTCTAGGGATGTATACGCAGCCATTGAACGGGTCAAGCCTAGGTGAATCACCCAAAATATGCCACTCACGTCGTGGTCTTGGCGGCCGGCCAAGGCACGCGCATGAAGTCAAGTCTACCCAAGGTGCTCCACAAGCTCTCCGGGTGGGCGATGATCGACCATGTTCTGGACGCGGCGGAGACCCTCTCGCCGTCTAGCGTAACCGTCGTGGTTGGTCATAAGGCCGATCACATCAGGAACCATCTCCACGGCCGCGAGAACGTCCAGATTGTCGTTCAGGAGCCCCAACTGGGAACCGCGCACGCGCTCCAGCAGACGGAACCCGTCCTGCGGGGCCTCTCGGGGACGGTTGTGCTGCTTTCCGGCGACGTCCCGCTGCTCCGGCCCGCCACGCTGCAACGGCTCGTGGCAACCCACCGTGGCGCCGGAGCCGCAGCCACTGTCGTCACGGCCACAGTCGAGCGGCCCTACGGCTATGGCCGGGTTGTGAGGTCGAAGGGCCGGATCGTCCGGATCGTCGAGGAGCGGGATGCCTCGCCGAGTCAACGTCGGATTCGCGAAATAAACGGCGGGATCTACGCGTTCGACCTCGACGGGCTGTTCGAGGCGCTGCGCGGCATCGCCTCACGGAACGCGCAAGGGGAGTATTACCTGACGGATTTGGTGGCCATCTACCGGCGCCGCAAACTGGCGGTCGAGACCCTGATGGTCGACAACCCGGATGAAATCCGCGGCATCAACAGCCGCACGGAACTCGCGGAAGTGAGCAGAATCGTGAGACAGAACAAGAACGAAGAACTGATGGCCGCTGGAGTCACGCTCGTCGATCCGGCGACGACCTATATCGATGCCGGCGTGGAAATCGGCCCCGACACGGTCATTCATCCGGGGGTGGTGATCGAAGGACAGACCCGGATTGGCCCAGCCTGTGAAATCCAGGCGCACGTGCGGATCGTGGATTCGACGATCGGCGCGCACGTCTCCGTGAACAGTTTCTGCCTGATCGTTGGTTCGAGTGTTGCAGAAGGCGCGGCGGTTGGACCGTTTGCTCATCTGCGGCCCGAATCGGTTGTCGGAGAAAAGGCCCGCGTCGGGAATTTCGTGGAATTGAAGAAAACGACGCTCGGAGCCGGGTCGAAAGCCAATCACCTCGCGTACCTCGGTGACGCCACCATCGGCGCGAACGTCAATATCGGTGCGGGCACGATCATCTGCAACTACGACGGCCGGACGAAACACCAGACGTCCATCGAAGACGGCGCATTCATCGGCAGCGACACGCAGCTCATCGCGCCTGTCACCGTCGGGCGGGGCGCTTACGTGGGAACCGGCACGACCGTGCGGGAAGACGTGCCGTCTGGCGCCCTCGCCGTCAGCGCCGGCAAGCAGCGAAACATCGAGGGCTGGGTCGCACGCAAACGGGGCACCACGGCGAAAGAGTAACGGGGGAGAGATCGGTTATGTGCGGGATCATCGGCTACATCGGTTCGAAACCAGTCGTGCCTGTGCTGCTGGACGGCCTGCGGCGCATGGAGTACCGCGGCTACGACTCCGCGGGCGTGGCGCTGGTCGGTGAACATGGAATCGAGCTTCGACGATCCGCCGGGAAGCTCTCGAACCTGGAGCAGACGATCAAGACCGAACCGGTCGACGGGCTGTACGGTGTGGGTCACACGCGATGGGCCACGCACGGACGGCCGACGGAAGAGAACGCCCATCCGCACCGCGACTGCACCGGACGCATCGTCGTCGTTCACAACGGGATCATCGAGAACTACCTGGAGCTGAAGGCGGAGCTGCAGCGCCAGGGACATGACTTCAAGACCGAAACCGACACCGAGATCGTCGCCCATCTCGTCGAACGCGAGATGAAGGCGGATGGCCTCGAGAACGCCGTGCGGCGTGCGCTGAAGCTGATGCGCGGCATGTTCGCGCTGGTCCTGGTGTCCGCCGAGGATCCCGAAAAGATCGTTGCCGTCCGCAACGGGCCGCCGATTGTCGTCGGCCTGGGCAAGGACGAATTCTTCGTCGCCTCCGACATCCCCGCCATTCTGAGCCACACGCGCGATGTCGTGTTCCTCGGCGACGAGGAGATGGCCGTCATTACCCGCTCCGGCGTCGACTTCACCGATTACGACGGGCGCGCGGTCTCGAAGACAACGCAGCGCGTGATGTGGGATCCGATTGCGGCGGAGAAGGGCGGCCACAAGCACTTCATGCTCAAGGAGATCTATGAGCAGCCGTCCGCCGCGCGCGACACCATCCTCGGCCGCGTCTCGCTCGACAGGGGACGGATCTTCCTCGCCGACCTGAACATCCCGGACGAGAAATTCCGCTCCCTGCAGAAGGTCACGGTGATCGCCTGCGGCACGTCGTGGCATGCCGGCCTGGTCGGCAAGTACCTCATTGAGGCACTGGCGCACGTGCCCGTCGAGGTCGATTACGGCTCCGAGTACCGCTACCGCGATCCAATCGTGTCGGACAACGAGCTGGCAATCGTCATCACACAGTCGGGGGAGACCGCCGACACGCTGGCGGCGCTGCGCGAGAGCAAACGCAAAGGCGCCAGCAGCATCGCCATCTGCAACGTCGTCGGCAGCATGGCCACGCGCGAGGCCGACGGCACCGTCTATACACATGCCGGTCCGGAGATTGGCGTGGCATCGACCAAGGCGTTCACCTCGCAGCTTGTCGCGCTGCAGCTCCTGGCCCTCCACATGGCCCAGGTCCGCGGGACGCTCTCGACGTCGGAGGTGCGCACCCACATCGAGAAGCTTCTCCAGTTGCCGCAAATCCTCGAGCAGGCGATCAAGGCCTCGGCGGCCACCGAACGGATCGCGGAGAAGTTCTATAACCGTACCGACTTCCTGTTTCTCGGGCGCGGAATCAACTACCCCATCGCGCTCGAAGGCGCGCTCAAGCTGAAGGAGATTTCCTACATTCACGCCGAGGGCTACCCGGCCGGGGAAATGAAGCACGGACCGATCGCGCTCATCGACGAGAGGATGCCGGTGGTGGCGATCGCGCCCGACGACCACGTCTTCGAAAAAATGGTCGGCAACGTCCAGGAGGCGAAGGCGCGCGGCGGTTCGGTGATCGCGATTACCAGCGAAGGGGACGCTCGCATGGCGGCGATCCTCGACCCGCAGCACGACGTCCTTCTGGCGATGCCGCGCACCGAGGCGATGCTGACACCGGGTGTCATGACGATTCCGCTGCAGCTGCTCGCGTATCACATCGCCGTCAGGCGCGGTTGCGACGTCGATCAGCCACGCAACCTCGCCAAGTCGGTCACCGTGGAATAGGCCCGACGTTCGTAGTGTCCGCCGCGTGCGTAGTGTCCGCCGCGTGCGTAGTGTCCGCCGCGTGCGTAGTGTCCGCCTTCAGGCGGACCGGAGGACGACGCTAGAATAGAGGCTTGGATCTGCTCTCCAGCCTCAATCCCGAACAACAGGAAGCCGTCCTCAAGACGGAAGGCCCGCTGCTGATTCTGGCTGGCGCCGGATCCGGAAAGACGCGCGTCATCGCGCACCGCATCGCATACCTCGTCAGCGAACAGTTCGCCGAACCCGATCGTGTTCTCGCCGTCACGTTCACGAACAAAGCGGCGGGCGAGATGCGTACACGCGTCGAAACACTCCTACGCGTCGACTGCCAGCGCATGTGGATCTCCACGTTTCATGCGCTGTGCGCCCGGCTCCTGCGGCGCGAGGCGCCGCATATCGGTCTCTCGCGCGACTTCGTGATCTACGACTCGACCGACCAGCTCACGTTGATGAAGCAGGCGCTGCGCGACATCGGCGTGGACGACAGCACGCTGCAGCCGCGCCTCGCGCTCTCGCGGATCAGCCACGCCAAGAACAGGATGGAAGGCCCCGAGTCGTTCACGGCGAACTCGTGGAACCCGAAGGACGCGCAGATCGGCAAGCTGTACGAGCTCTACGTTCAGCGACTGAAGGACGCGAATGCCCTCGACTTCGACGATCTGCTGCTGCGGACCGTGGAACTGTTCGACAAGGCTCCGGCCGTGCGCGAGCGATATGCGGACAAGTTCCGGTTCGTGATGGTCGACGAGTATCAGGACACCAATCGGCCGCAGTACCTGCTCATCCAGCAGCTGGCCGGCAAACACCGGAACCTGTGTGTCGTCGGCGATCCGGATCAGTCGATCTACAAATGGCGCGGCGCGGATCTGCGGAACATCCTCGATTTCGAGCACGACTTTCCCGAGGCGATGATCGTGCGCCTCGAGCGGAACTACCGCTCCACGCAGGTGATCCTGGACGCGGCGTCCGCGGTCATCTCGCAGAATCGCAACCGCAAGGAGAAGCGGCTGTACACCGAGCGCGCGGGCGGCGCGCGAATCCTCTACTACCGCGCCGGCGACGACATCGACGAAGCGGAGTTCATTGCCCGTACGTCGCGAACGGCGCTGCACGAGGACCCGGACCATACGGTCGCGGTACTGTATCGGACCAACGCCCAGTCGCGAACGGTCGAAGACGCGCTGCGCCGGTCGGGAACCGCCTACAAGATCATCGGCGGCGTCCGCTTCTACGAGCGGAAGGAGATCAAGGATTCCCTCGCATACCTCCGCCTGGTTCTGAACCCGCACGACGACGTCAGCCTGCGGCGCGTGATCAACGTCCCTGCTCGTGGTATCGGCAAGGGAGTCATGGAGTCGCTCGACGCGATCGAATTGGACGACGAGGTCGAGCTGCCGCCGCTGCTTGCCGGGCTCCAGCCAGTCGCTACCAACAACTCTCTGTGGGCCAGGCTGGTGCACGCCCTCGAAGGCCGCCTGCTGCCGCCACGCGCCTCCGCCTCGCTCACGGCATTTCGCGATCTGCTGGTCAACCTCACCGCGATGGCGGCGGAGGAGTCGGTCTCCATCGCGCTCGGCAAAGTCCTCGATCGCAGCGGCTATCTGCAGGACCTGCGCGAGGAACGGAGCGAGGAGGCGGAGAGCCGCATCGAGAACCTGATGGAGCTCGTCTCCGCGGCGCGTGAGTACGAAACGCGAACCGCGGAGCCGTCGCTCGCCGGTTTCGTCGATCAGCTGTCGCTCCTCTCGGACGCGGACGAAGAAGCAGGCTCGAAGGACGCGCGCGTGCTGATGATGACCATGCACAGCGCCAAGGGACTGGAATTCCCGGTGGTCGTCATCGCCGGCCTCGAGGAGGGCCTGTTTCCTCATTCCCGATCGGCGGAGGACGAGGCGGAGCTCGAGGAAGAACGGCGGCTCTGCTATGTCGGGATCACGCGCGCGCAGCGCCGGCTGGTGCTCACCTCGGCGGCCCGCCGGCGGGTGTTTGGCGACTACCAGTCCACCGATCCGTCGCGCTTCATCGACGAGATTCCCGCCGCCCTGATCGATGAAGTCCCGTCGACATTCCTGACACCGCAGCAGTCCTTCTCCCAGTTCCGTGGCACGTCGCACGGAAAGGGCAGCGGATACCGTGGCCGGAGCCGCGAGGACTCGCCGGCCTACGCCTACGAAGACGAAGATCAGTCAGTTCCGTCGGGCCTGAAGCCGGGCCTGCGCGTCCGGCATCCCGCGTTTGGTGTCGGCACGATCATGAGCATCGAGCCGCTCGACGACGATGTGAAGCTGATCGTGAAATTCGCCTCGGTGGGGCAGAAGACGCTGCGGGCGAAATTCGCGAAGCTGGAAGTGGCCTAGGCACGCCTGAAGGCGCGCCCTGCGTGGCAGAACGGCGTGCCCTACGTCGGGCGCCCCGTTATGGGGTGCCATGCCTGAATGAACCAGCGGCCGTCGCGACGCGTCAGCATGAACAACAGCTGGCGGGAAGTTACCTGCCCGGCAAACGATCGGACCTGCGCGGCGACGATCACCCGTTCGCTGCCGTCGTCCGCGCGATCCACGCGTTCGATCTCGAATGCATCGACGATCCCGTCGGTCTTGGGGTTGAGCGGAAGCGCCGACAGGCGCGACATCACCGAGACGTCGTAGACGCGCGACGCCTCGAAAAAGTCCGTCAGCAGCTGCTCTTCGGGCGAAAGCACGCCGCAGGAGATGCCTCCGATGGCGGCGGCGCACACGACGCCGGCAACGAGCCGCCGCAGCGGCTATTCCTCCGGCGCCGCCGGTGGCGCGCCGCCGTTATCGGTCGGAGGCTCGGCGGTTCCATTTGCCGTCTCGTCGTCCTTCTCGGCGAGGCGTGCGATCGACACCGCGCGATCGTCGCCCTCGATGTCGATCAACCGGACCCCCTGGGTGGCGCGGCCGATGGTGCGGATGTCGCGCGATGCCATGCGCAGGATCTTTCCCTGCTGCGTGATCAGCATCAGCTCGTCATCGTCGTGGACCTGCGTCATGCCGACGACCTTGCCGTTCCGCTCGCTGGTCTGGATGTTGATGATGCCAAGGCCGCCGCGCGACTGCACGCGGTATTCGTCCAGCTGCGTGCGTTTGCCGTAGCCCTGCTCGGTGACGGACAGGATGGTGCCGCCGGGCTCGAGCACTTCCATCGCCACCACTTCATCGTCTTCGCGGAGCTCGATGCCGCGGACACCGCCGGCCGTGCGGCCCATCGAACGGACGTCGGTTTCTCTGAAGCGGATCGACATGCCGTTGCGCGTGCCGATGAAGATCTCGTTGCTGCCGTCCGACACCTGGACGGCGATGACGGCGTCGCCTTCCTCGACGTCCATCGCGATGATGCCTCCGGCGCGCGGGTTGCTGAAGGCGTTCAGCTCGGTCTTTTTGACCTCGCCGCGCCGTGTGCCCATTACGATGAACTTGTTCTCCTCGAACTCCTTGACCGCCAGGAGCGCGGCGATCCGTTCGCCTTCCTGCATCGACACCAGGTTGGCGATCGCCTTGCCGCGGCCGTCGGGGCCGACGTCGGGAATTTCGTGGACCTTCAGCCAGTAAGCGCGGCCGCGGTCCGAGAAAATCATGATGTAGGCGTGGGTGGACGCCACGAACAGGTGGCTGACGAAGTCCTCCTCGCGCGTGCGCATGCCGATGCGGCCCTTGCCGCCGCGCCGCTGGTTGCGGTAGCTGGTAATCGCGGTGCGCTTGATGTAGCCGGTGTTGCTGACCGTGATCGCCATGTCCTCTTCGGCGATCAGGTCCTCGATCCGGAATTCGCCCGCTTCGGCGAGGATTTCGGTGCGGCGGGCGTCGCCGTAGCGATCGCGCACCTCGCGCAGCTCGCGGACGACGATCTCCATCAGCATCTTGTCGCTCGAGAGAATCGCGCGCAGCCGTTCGATCGTCTTGAGCAGCTCGGCCAGCTCGTCGAGGATCTTCTGCCGCTCCAGTCCCGTCAGACGCTGCAGCTGCATGTCGAGGATCGCCTGCGCCTGAATCTGCGTGAGCCCGAACTGCGTCATCAGGCCTTCGCGGGCTTCACCGGGGTTCTTCGCCGCGCGAATCAGCGCAATGACCGCGTCGAGGTGGTCGAGCGCGATCTTCAGCCCTTCGAGGATGTGCGCCCGCGCCTCGGCCTTGCGCAGCTCGAATTCGGTCCGGCGGCGCACGACGTCGCGGCGGAACTCGATGAAGTTGTCGAGCAGCTCGGCGAGCGTCAGCACGCGCGGCCGGCCAGCGACGATGGCGAGCATGATCACGCCGAAGCTGCTCTGCAGCGCGGTGTGCTTGTAGAGATTGTTGAGGATGACGTCCGCCACTTCGCCGCGCTTCAGCTCGATGACGATGCTCATTCCCTTGCGGTCGGATTCATCGCGGATGTCGGAAATGCCCTCGATGGTCTTCTCGCGCACCAGGTCGGCAATGCGCTCGATGAGGCGCGCCTTGTTGACCTGATAGGGAATCTCGCTGATGACGATCGACTGGCGATCGCCCTTCTTCGACACCTCGATGTCGGCCTTGGCGCGCATGATGACCATGCCGCGGCCGGTGAGGTAGGCCTGCTGGACGCCGGAGCGGCCGACGATATAGCCGCCGGTGGGGAAGTCGGGGCCAGGCACCAGCTCGAGCAGCTTGCGCTGACGCTCCGCCGCGGACGGCGGCGTTTCCTGATACGTCGATTCGACCGTCCAGATGACCGCATCGATGACCTCGCGCAGGTTGTGCGGAGGGATATTCGTGGCCATGCCGACGGCGATGCCCGCTGACCCGTTGACCAGCAGGTTGGGGAACGGCGACGGCAGCACCGAGGGTTCCTCGGTGGTCTCGTCGTAGTTGGGGACGAAGTCGACGGTCTCCTTGTCGAGATCCGTCATCATTTCGTCGCCGAGGGCCTTCAGGCGCGCCTCGGTGTACCGCATGGCCGCCGGCGGGTCGCCGTCGACGGAACCGAAGTTGCCCTGCCCGTCGATGAGCGGCGCGCGCATGTTGAAGTCCTGCGCCATCCGGACGAGCGTGTCGTAGATCGAAGCGTCGCCGTGCGGGTGATAGTTGCCCATCACCTCGCCGACGATCTTGGCGCACTTCCGATAGCCGCGCGTCGACGAGAGGCCCATCGTCTTCATGCCATAGAGCACGCGCCGGTGCGCGGGCTTCAGGCCGTCCCGTACGTCGGGCAGGGCGCGCCCGATGATTACGCTCATCGCGTAATCCATGTACGAGCGCTTCATCTCGTCTTCGATGTTGACGGGCAGGCGGTTCGCGTTCTGTGCGGTCATCTCTCAGTGGTGATCGTGGCGCGGACCGTGTCAGGTCCGCGGCGGCTATACGTCAAGGTTGCGGACGTCGAGCGCGTTGTCCTCGATGAACTTGCGCCGCGGTTCAACCTGGTCGCCCATCAGCGTGGTGAACATCTGATCGGCCTCGGCGTGATCCTCGGCGCGCACTTCGAGCAGCGTCCGCGCGTCGGGATCCATCGTCGTTCCCCACAGCGTCTCGGGATTCATTTCGCCCAGTCCCTTGTAGCGATTCACGGCGATCCCTTTCTTGCCCGCCGTGATGAAGTACTCGACGAATGCATCGAGATCGGCCAGCGTGGTGTCCGGCTCCTTCTTCGGCGGCCGGGCGCCAACGGCGTCCGCGACGCGGTCCTTCGGTTCCGCCGCGAGCTTCGTCGCTTCGTCGATCGGCGCGCCGCCGATGGCGCTGCCGTCGGCCGCCGCCATACCGGCGTCCTCGCTCTCGTCGTCGCGCGCCGCCTCCATCGCCTTGACGACCACCGGGAAGTGGATGTCGTGAATCTCCCGGTACGCCGCGGCAAGCGTGCGGTACTCGCCCGAGGAAATGAAGTCGACCCCGAGCACGAATCGCCGCGGATAGCCGTGCGATCGATCCTCGATGTCGAGAAAAAACGCGTTGTGCTCGTCGTCCCGGCCAACGGTCACCGTGCGATTGGGCGTAGTCATCCGCGCTGACAGGACTTCGAGGCGATCCTTTGTCTCGAAGAACGACTTGTCGCGTGCGTCCATCTGCAGCAGCGCCGTCACGATCTCGGGCGGGATGCCGCGGCGCGTCACCTGCTGCAGCAGCTTGCGGTAGCCAATCATGCGCTGCAGCCGGTATTCGAGCGTCTCGCCGAACAGTTCGCTGCCGTCCGCCAGGCGCACGACGCGGGACTCCACGGCGCGGCGGATCAGGAAGGTCTCCAGCTCGCGCTCGTCCTTGATGTAGGTCTCCGTCCGGCCACGCTTCGCACGGAAAAGCGGCGGCTGCGCGATGTAGATGTGGCCGCGATCGATCAGCTGCGGCATCTGGCGATAGAAGAACGTCAGCAGCAGCGTCCGGATGTGGGACCCGTCCACGTCGGCGTCGGTCATGATGATGACGCGGTGATATCGAAGCTTCTCGATATCGAAGTCCTCCGTGCCGATTCCGCAGCCGAGCGCGGCGATCATGGTCTTGATTTCGTCGCTGCCCAGCATCTTGTCGAAGCGCGCCTTCTCGACGTTCAGGATCTTTCCCTTGATTGGGAGGATGGCCTGGAACCGCCGATCGCGCCCCTGCTTCGCCGAGCCACCGGCCGATTCACCTTCGACGATGTACAACTCGCTCTGGGCCGGATCGCGCTCCTGGCAATCCGCCAGCTTGCCAGGCAGGCTGCTGCCGTCGAGCGCGCCTTTCCGCCGGACGAGATCCCGCGCCTTACGCGCCGCTTCGCGTGCGCGCGCGGCATCGACCGCTTTGCCGATGACTCGCTTGGCGACGGCTGGGTTTTCTTCGAGGAATTGTCCCAGCCGATCGTTGATGATCGCTTCGACAATCCCCTTCACCTCGGTGTTTCCGAGTTTTGTCTTCGTCTGGCCCTCGAACTGCGGCCGCGGAATCTTCACACTGACGACACCGGTCAGGCCTTCACGGATATCGTCGCCGCTGATGCTCGCGTCCTTCAGGTCCTTCGCCAGGTTGTTCTTGACCGCGTAGGCGTTGATGGTTCGCGTCAGCGCCGAGCGGAATCCGGACAGGTGGGTGCCGCCCTCGTGGGTGTTGATGTTGTTCGCGAACGAGAACACCAGCTCCGTGTAGCCGTCGTTCCACTGCAGCGCGATTTCAGCGTCGATGCCGTCCTTCTCGCCCTTCATGAAGATCGGCTTGTCGTTGACCGACGCCTTGTTCTTGTTGAGGTACTGGACGAACGAGACGATTCCCCCTTCGTACTGGAAGCGGTGATTCTTCCCATCGCGCTCGTCGTCGATGGTGATGAGGATGCCGCCATTCAGAAACGCCAGTTCACGCAGCCGCTGCGCCAGCGTGTCGAAGCTGTAATCGGTCGTCTCGAAGATCTGCGAGTCCGGCTTGAAGGTGACCTTCGTGCCGCGCTTCTGCGTGGTGCCGGCAGTCACCAGATCGGTCAACGGGATCCCGCGCTCGTAGCTCTGCTGGTAAACGTTGCCGTTGCGCCAGATCTCGAGGTCGAGGCGCTCGGAGAGGGCATTGACGACAGACACGCCGACGCCATGCAGTCCGCCGGAGACCTTGTAGCTGTCGTTATCGAACTTGCCGCCCGCGTGGAGGACAGTCAGCACGACCTCCGCCGCCGACTTGCCGCTGGCGTGCAAATCAACCGGGATGCCGCGTCCGTTGTCGACTACGGTAATCGAGTTGTCGATGTGGATGGTGACGTTGACTTCGTCGCAGTACCCCGCCAGCGCCTCGTCGATCGAGTTGTCGACGATTTCATAGACCAGGTGATGCAGGCCTGGGGCGCCGGTCGAACCGATGTACATCGCCGGGCGCTTGCGTACTGCCTCGAGCCCTTCGAGCACCTTGATCTTGTCGGCACCGTATTCGTCGGCGGATCCGTTCCCGCCCGCCGACACCTGTGCGTCGTCGGGGAGAAGGTCGTCTGGCTGACTGGTGTTCGGCTGTTCCGGATATTCCACGCGTTTCCCTGGATGGGGCAGCTCAGATGCGCATCGGCATGATGACGTAGGTGTAGTCGTAGCCATCCGCACCGATGGGCTTCATCACCGCCTGGCTGACTTCGTCCTTCAGCGATAACGACACGACGTCGGTTTCGACGACGTTGAGGAAATCGAGCACGTACTGCGCGTTGAACGAGATGGCGAGCGCGGGCCCGCCGTATTCCACGGCGAGCTGTTCGCGCGCCTCCCCGAACTCCGACGAGCTCGAGGTGACTTCGACCTTCCCCTTGTCGATCTCGAATTTCACCGCCCGCGATCGCTCGTTCGACAGCAGGGCGACACGCTTGACAGCGCTGGTCAGCCGATCGCGATCGAACTCGATCGTCTTGTCGTTGCCCTTCGGGATCACCCGCTCGTATGCAGGGAACTGGCCGTCGATCATCCGCGAAATCAGTACGCGCCCCGCGACGTCGAAGAAGAGATGATTCTCGCCGCTCTCGAACTGAATGTCGCCTTCGCCCTCGGCGAGCAGCTTGCCCAGCTCCAGGAGCGTTTTCTTCGGCAGGATGACGCCGATCTCCTTCTCGACACCCGTGGCATGGTTTACTTCCACCAGCGCCAACCGGTGTCCGTCGGTGGCCACCAGCGTGAGGCTCTGCGGCTTGAGAACGAACTTGGCGCCGTTGAGGAAATACCGCGTGTCCTCGCCCGTGATCGCGAATTGTGTTTTCGCAACCATCTCGCGCACGGCCGCGCGCGGAAGCGCCGCGCGTGCCTTTCCACTGACGTCGGGCAGCGTCGGGAAGTCCTCGCGCGGCAGCGTCTGCATCCGCGAGTCGAACTTGTCCGCAGCGACCTTGACGCCGTTCTTGTCCTCTTCGATCCGGACATCGGTTTCCGGAAGCGCCTTGACGATCTCGTAGAGCTTCTTTGCAGGCAGCGTCAGCGAGCCACCCTTCGTGACAGCGGCCTGGCATTTGCTCCGCAACGCAACTTCCAGATCCGTTGCGAGCATCCGAACCTCGTTGCCTTTTGCTTCCAGCAGCACGTTGGCAAGGATCGGTATGGTGTTCTTGCGCTCGACAATGCCTTGGAAAAGTTGCAGTTCTCGCAGAAGCTCATTCTTGCGGACAACTAGTTCCATAGGACCTCGAGCGGAGCGGTATGTCCGCGTTCACCGTGTCCGCGTGCAGGCGGACGATGCCGGAAGTGGTGGTTCACTCCCTTATAGAGTGATTAGAAAAGATAAGAAATTATACAAGAAAGAAGGCGCTGTGCAAAAGTCTATACGCGCCAATTAATCATTGTTATGCAATAACTTACAGACACCGATCCGGTGTGGTACGGGACCGCGCTCACGGTGGGGAAACAGTGGAGATTCGGCCCTTGCGATTCCTTCCACAACAACGCGTCCGGCTGAGCTGTTGAAATCTGTGGATTTACCTGAATGCCTGAAGAAACGAGGTCATCAGGCTGTTGAAATCGCTATCGTTTTTCCGCATCTCCTCGACCTTTTTGATCGAGTGAATCACGGTCGTGTGGTGCTTTCCCCCGAAACTCCTGCCGATTTCCGGAAGCGACGCGTTGGTCAGTGATTTCGAGAGGTACATCGCGATCTGGCGCGGCATCGCGACCGACTTCGAGTTGTTGCGCGACTTCAGTTCCCCGACTTTCAGCTGATAGTAGTCCGAGATGTATTTCTGAATGCTCTCGATCGTGACCGCCTTCTCGTCCTGCTCGATCACGTTCCGCAGGACTTCCTGTGTCAGTTCGAGCGAGATCTCGCGCCCAGTCAACGACGCGTACGCAATCAATCGAATGAGCGAACCCTCGAGCTCGCGAATGTTCGACTTGATCCGGCCGGCCATGTAGATCGCGACGTTGTCGGCCAGCGGCACCGCTTCGGCCTCCGCTTTTCTCTTCAGAATTGCAATCTTCGTCTCGAGATCGGGCGGTTGAATGTCGGCGATCAGTCCCCATTCGAAGCGGGATCGCAGCCGCTCCTCCAGCGCCGGGATTTCGTGCGGCGGCCGATCGCTGCTGAGAACGATCTGCTTCTGCGCATCGTACAGGGCGTTGAAGGTGTGAAAGAACTCGGTCTGTGTGCCTTCCTTTCCCGAGACAAACTGAATGTCGTCGACCAGAAGAATGTCGACGCTTCGATACCGTTCGCGGAAATCGAGGATCCGGTCGTAGCGAACCGCGTTGATCATCTCGTTCATGAATCGCTCGGACGAGATGTAGGTCAGCTTCAAACTGTGATCGTGCTGGAGCACATACTGACCGACCGCGTGCATGAGGTGTGTCTTCCCCAGTCCCACACCGCCATAGATGAAGAGCGGGTTATACGATCGCGAAGGCGCCTCGGCGACAGCGCGGCACGCGGCGTGCGCGAATTGATTCGACGGTCCGACGATGAATGTGTCGAACGTGTAGCGAGGGTTTAAGCCGCCGGGAGAGGTGGTGGCCACGCCAGGGGGTGGAGGTTCCAGCTCGAACGCGTCCTGCGCTGCGGCGGTGTCGTCGGCGGACTGTGCCGCCGCCGTGCCCTCAGCCACGAACACGACGAAAGTGCCCGGGCGGCGGACCTCAGCGAGCGCCTCGGACAGAACCAGCGAGTAATGCTTCGTCAGCCAGTCCTTGAACAACTGGTTGGGCACCCGCACGGTAATGGCGCCGTTACCCTCGGCGACGAACGACGTCGGCTTGAACCAGGTGTAGAAGCTGTGCCGATTGACTTTTGTTTCGATCCGGCCGAGGACCTGATCCCAGATACTGGAGTCCATGCGGAGCACCGAACAATCTTAGGAAAACCGAGACTTTCGCCCCAAAAACCAGCGCCAAGCCGGTGCAAAACGATCGACGGGTCGGCTGAAGACGCGAAAAATATGGCCTCAGCGGCCTTCGCCAGGGCTGAAAACGCGATAAATCAAGCATTTCCAGCGGTACCCCAGCCGTTTCACTTGCTTTTCCACAATGTTTTCCACAGGTGTGGAAATCTTGGGGGAGAAACCGAACGGGTCGAGGCGGCGGCACTGCATCAACGCACCCGAAGAGACGCCCGCGAACTGTAACACACCGCGATTAACGGCCTCGGTTTTGACACTTCTGACGAGCGACGGCTAGTATTGGGAGTTTCACGGCACGACGCGCTCAATTCGTAGGACACAGTCACAATGGCAAAGGGTAAGCGCACGTTTCAGCCCAATACGCGCCGGCGGAGCAAAACGCACGGTTTCCGGGTGCGTATGTCGACCAAGAACGGCCGTATCGTGCTGAAACGTCGTCGTACAAAGGGTAGAAAACGCCTGACCGTCTCCGACGAGCGGTAACGAGCGAGCGCCCGGTGACGGAGCGCCTTTCCCGGCAGGATCGCGTCCGACGGCGACCGGAATTCGAGCGGGCATATGAGCACGGTCTGCGGTTGTCCGGCCGGTTCATGACCCTGTTCGTGGCGCCAAACGGCGGCAGCCGGTGCCGACTTGGCGTGGCCGCCACTCGAAAACTCGGCTCCGCCGTTGTGCGGAACCGGGCCAAGCGTCTCGCCCGCGAGTTGTTCCGAAAGCAGAAACCGCCCGCGGGCCTGGATGTCATCCTGGTGCCGCGCCGAGAAATGCTCGATGCGCCCTTTGCCAGCCTTGAGGCCGATTACAACACCACCCTCGCCCGACGCGACCGTGACCAGCCGCACCCTCGCCGGCCGCGCCGCGATCGCGTCGGTGCTGGCGCTCGTCGCCGCGTATAAGTCCCTGCTTTCACCACTATTTGCGGGATCCTGTCGCTTCCAGCCATCCTGCTCGGACTACCTGTCGCAGGCCGTGCAGGCGCACGGAGCGCTTCGGGGAACGTGGCTCGGCATCAAGCGCCTCGCGCGGTGTCACCCGTTTGGTGCCGCAGGCATCGATCCCTGTCCGCCCGCCCGCCGCACGGATCGGTCAGGGCCAGAGCACGCGTAGTCTCTTTCATGGAACGCAGGATCTTCATCGCGGTAATCCTGGGCGCCCTCGTGATGTACGGGTGGCAGGCGTTGTTCATGCCACCCCCGCCGGCCGCCCCCGCCAGGACAGCGACAGAAGCGCCTGCCGCGACCAAGCCCACACCGGCGGGTCCGTCGGCGCCCCCGGCGACCGCTGCTGCTCCTGAGGCTCCAGACGCCCCGGCTGCGGTCGCGCCGGTCAAGGGCGAAGCATCGGAGCGCGAGATCGTCGTCGAAACCGCGGCCGCGGAAATCGTGCTGACGAACCGGGGCGCACGCGTTCTGCACTGGCGGCTCAAGGACTATCGGGACCCCTCGGGACAGCGCGTCGATCTGATTCCGTCCAACATTCCATCAGACCAGCCTCGTCCGTTCGCTTTGCGCGTCGTTGACGATCCGCAGGTCACGGCGCGACTGAATGAATCGCTCTATCAGGTGAGCGGCGACGCCGGGGGCCGCGTTGACGCTCGTGCCTCCGCCGCGACGATCGTTTTCGAGTTCGAGGACGCCGCCGGCCTCCGCGCGCGCAAGGTGTTCCGGTTCGAGCCGCGGCACGTGGTGGCGTTCACCGCCGACATCAGCAACGGCGGAACGACGATCAACCCGTACATCGAGTGGGGACCCGGCCTCGGCGATCTCGGTGCCGCCTCGTCGGGAGGGAGTTACTTCACGGGAAATGCGGTGCAGCCACCGCAAGCCGTCTATCACCGCGATGGCGATGTCGAACGTCTCCGGGCCGACGCGGTCACGTCGCAGCCGGTGCACGAAGGACAGTTCCGCTTCGCCGGCATCGACGACCATTACTTCCTCGCGGCTCTCGTCAATCCCGGCCAGGCACGGCTCGAATTTCGATCCGTGCTGCTCCCCGTTGCCGGCAGCGATGCGCCGATTCAGTTTCTGTCCGGGGCGTATCGCCTCCAGCAGCCGCCGCGCGAGGTGAAGCTGTACGTCGGACCGAAGCAGTTCGATGTGCTGCGCGGCGTCGACGGCGAACTCGTCCGCGCCATCGACTTCGGCATCTTCGCGTGGATGGTCGTGCCGCTGTTGAGCGCACTGAAGTGGCTGTACGGCTTCCTCGGCAACTACGGCTGGGCGATTATCGTCCTCACCATCCTCCTGAACCTGGTGCTGTTCTACCCGCGCCACCGCAGCGTCGTCGCGATGCGGAAGATGCAGGAGATCCAGCCCGAGATGAAAGCCATCCAGGATCGCTACGCGAACCTGAAGGCGACCGATCCCGCCAAGCAGAAGATGAACACGGAGATCATGAATCTCTACCGGGAGCGCGGCGTGAACCCGGCAAGCGGCTGCGTGCCGATGCTGCTCACGATGCCGGTGCTGCTGGCGTTCTACTCGCTGCTGGCAATGTCGATCGAGCTGCGCGGCGCGCCATTCGCCGGATGGATTCACGATCTGTCGGCGCCGGATCCCTACTTCGTGATTCCGCTGCTGATGGGCATCACGATGTTCTGGCAGCAGAAGATCACGCCGACGTCTGCCGACCCGACGCAGCAGCGGATCATGATGATCATGCCGATCATGTTCACGGCGATGATGGCCTTTTCGCCGAGCGGCGTGGTTCTGTACTGGACGGTGAGCCAGTTGTGGGCCATCGGCCAGCAGTACCTGACGAACCGGTTGATTGGACCGCCCGCAGTTGCGACGGCGCGGCGCGGCAAGTAACGATAGGTGCCGACGGTATGTCTTTGAACACTGAAATCGCGGCGTTCGTGCAGAACGTCGTCACCGCGATGGGCCTCGTGCTGACCGCCAGCGTCGAGGAAACCCCGGAGGGGACCCGCATCAACCTCGAAGGCGAGGATGGCGGGGTGCTGATCCGGCGCGGTGGCGAAGGCCTGCAGGCGCTGCAGCACGTGGTTGCGACGACATTCAGGAAACAGCTCGGCGAAGACAACCGCATCGTCATCGACTGCAACGGCTTCCGCCGCGACAAGGACGCAGAGCTGCGGCAGATGGCGCAGTTCATGGCGGGCAAGGCGCGCTCGTCGGGAATGCCGCAGGAAATGGGGCCGCTCAACCCGTACGAACGCCGCATCGTTCACCTGGCCGTTGCGCAGGATCCGGACGTCACGTCGGAGAGCATCGGCGACGCCTTCATGAAGACGGTGATCATCTCGGTCAAGGACTAGGACTCTGCGCGTCCGTTATGTTTGCCACGGACGACACCATCGTTGCCCTCGCCACCCCGTCCGGCCGCGGTGCACTCGGCATCGTTCGCATCAGCGGCCCGCGCTCACAGGACATCGTCCGCGTCATCGCGCCTGCACGCCGCCCTCTCGAGCCGCGCCGCGCGACGCTCACTCGCCTGCGGGCTCACGAGTCGGCGGGCGGTGCCGTTGACCGCGTCATCGCCACCTACTTTCAGGCGCCGCACTCCTACACCGGTGAAGACGTTGTCGAGTTGTGCGCGCACGGCAGCCCCGTCGTGCTCCGCACGATCGTCCACGCCGCGGTTGACGCAGGCGCCCGTCTTGCGCGGCCCGGCGAGTTCACGCTGCGTGCGTTTCTCGCCGGGCGGATCGATCTGGTGCAGGCTGAAGCCGTTCGCGATCTGATTGCCGCGGCGACGCCGCTGCAGGCGCGGGTCGCGTTCGATCAGCTGGAAGGAACGCTGACGCGCCGAATCGCCGAGCTCGATGCCGTGCTCTTCGATCTCATCGCCCGGCTCGAAGCCTCGCTCGACTTTCCGGACGAGGGCTACCACTTCATCGACGTGGGTGAAACGCGCCGCCGGATTGGCGACGTCGTCAACGGACTCGACGTGCTGCTTGCGGACGCCGGCCGGGGCCGCCTCATTCGTGAAGGTGCGACAGTGGTCCTGGCGGGCCGGCCCAATGTCGGCAAATCCAGCCTCTTCAACGCGCTCGCAGGCACCGATCGCGCGATCGTCACAAGCGTTCCGGGCACGACGCGTGATCTGATCACCGAGCCCATCGACATCCATGGCATTGCCGTGACGCTCGTGGACACGGCAGGCGCACGCCGTGCACACGACGTCGTCGAGCGCGAAGGTGTCGCTCGCGGCGAACAGGCCCGCGGCGTTGCCGACCTGATCGTCGTCGTCGTGGATCTCAGCGAACCGCTGACCGAGGATGATCGGAGGCTGCTGGACGACACGTCGGGGCGGCCACGTCTCATCGTTGCGAACAAATGCGATCTGGCGCCCGTGGTGGCGCTCGACGACGCGATGACCGTCTCGGCGGCGACCGGAGAAGGGCTCCAGGCATTGCGGTGTGCGATGTCGCGGGAGCTGAGCGGAGGCGAGCCCACACAGGAGTCGCCGGCGTTGACGAACCTGCGTCACATCACGCTGCTCGAAGAGGCGCGGCAGTCGCTGCAGGGCGCCGTCAACGCGCTGAGCGCAAGCGAGGTTCCTGAAGAGTTTCTCCTCACGGATCTCCACGCCGCGCGCACTCGCTTCGACGAGGTGGTTGGTGCGCGCAGCTCCGACGATGTGCTCGCGCACATCTTCGAGAAGTTCTGTATCGGAAAATAGCCAGCGGTACGCAAATGCACTTCGAGGTGATCGTCATCGGGGCCGGGCATGCCGGGGTCGAGGCGGCGTACGCCGCGTCGCGAATGGGGTGCCGCGTCGGGTTGTGCAGCCTGTCGCGCGCAACGGTTGCGCACATGCCGTGCAACCCCGCGGTGGGCGGAACAGCCAAAGGCCACTTGGTCCGCGAGATCGACGCGCTTGGCGGACTCATGGGGCTTGCCATCGACGCCACCGGCATCCAGTTCAAGCTGCTCAACCGCAGCCGCGGCCCCGCGGTGTGGTCACCCCGCGCGCAGGCCGACAAGCGCGAGTACGGACGCTGGGTGGCCGCGGCTCTCGAGCGCGAAGCAAACATCACGTGGGTTCCTGGCCGGGCAGGGCGGCTGCTGACGAGCGCTGGACGCATTGCCGGCCTGGCGATGGAAGACGGCGATGCGCATACGGCGACGGCGATCGTCGTGACCACGGGGACGTTTCTGAACGGCCTGATTCACATCGGCCCCGAGCAGCGGCCCGCCGGCCGCCATGGCGAGCCACCCTCGCGCGAGCTGGCAGAGTCGATTCGCTCGTTCGGCTTCGAAATGGGGCGGCTGAAGACCGGAACGCCGCCACGCCTCGATCGGAACAGCATCGATTTCGCGCGCGGGGTCGCGCGCGGGGATTTCGTGAAGGAGGACGGCGACGCGGTACCCGCTCCGTTTTCGTATGCGACGACTCGGCTTCTTCGCAATCGTGTGAGTTGCTGGTTGCTTCACACGAACGATCGCGTGCGCGATCTGGTGCGCGGCGCCATTCATCAGAGTCCGCTGTTCAACGGACAGATTCAGGGCATCGGCCCGCGCTACTGTCCGTCGCTCGAAGACAAGATCATGCGGTTCCCCGACCGCGAGCGTCATCAGATCTATCTGGAGCCCGAGGGGATCGACGTCAACGAGATTTACGTGAACGGATTCTCGATGTCGCTGCCGCGGGAGGTGCAGGAATCGCTCGTTCAGGCGTTGCCGGGACTCGAGGATGCACGAATGGTTCGGCCGGGTTACGCCGTGGAATACGATTTCGTTCAATCGACCGAATTATCGTCAACTCTCGAATCGCACCGTGTGCGAGGGCTGTTTTTCGCCGGTCAAATCAATGGAACGTCCGGCTACGAAGAGGCCGCCGCGCAGGGAATCGTCGCCGGGATCAACGCTGGGCGCCTCGTGCGGCGTGAGCCGGCATTTGTGCTTCGTCGCGACGAGGCATACATCGGAGTCCTCGTCGACGATCTGGTGACGCGTGGGTGCCTCGAGCCGTATCGGATGTTCACATCGCGGGCAGAGCATCGGCTTCTCCTCCGCATCGACAACGCCGACCTCCGACTGACGCCGTACGGACGCGAGCTCGGGCTGATCGGCGACGACAGGTGGGAGCGGTTTTCAGCGCGACGGGATCGATTCGATCGCAACGTGGCGCGACTTCGCCGTACACATGTGCGGGCTGGCAGCGGCTCGCGCGCGGCCGCGGAAGTTCTGCGACAGCCAGGCGTCAGGCTTTGCGATCTGGTGGATCGCGGCGAAGTTCCGCTCGATATCGCATCGGATTGCCGCGAGCTGGATCTCGCCAGCGTCGAGACCGCGATCAAGTACGAGGGTTACCTGAAACAGGAGGCATCGCGCGTCGCGCGCGCCAGCCGGCAGGAGCGCAAGCGCATACCTGCCGGATTTCCGTTTGCGCGTGTTCCAGGATTGTCGCGGGAGGCAATCCAGCGTCTGTCGCAAGTGCGGCCAGAGACGCTGGGGCAGGCTTCGCGGATCCCGGGGATGACGCCCGCTGCTGTCGCGGTCCTGGGGGCATTTCTCGGCAGACTCCCGGCGGACGCACCGGCTGAAGGTGCGATGTAGGATCCGTTGCGGCCGTGACCAGCCGCGAATTCAAAGACCGTCTGACGCGCCGCGCACGGCGCGCCGGAGTGACCGTTCCACCCCAGCTTTCCGCCAAACTCGAAGCGTATTACCGCCTTCTCGCCACCTGGAACCGGAAGATCAACCTGACCGGAATGGATCTCTCGGAGCCTACGGCGGAGAGCATCGATCGGCTCCTTGTCGAACCTCTCGTCGCCGCCAGACACGCACCACCCGGGATCGCGCGGATGTTGGACATTGGCAGCGGCGGAGGATCGCCGGCGATTCCGTTTGCGCTCGCGGTGCCGCGGCTGCGGCTGCTGATGGTCGAAGCGAAAACCCGCAAATCTGTGTTTCTGCGGGAG
>JAICQE010000098.1 GCA_025938035.1 Vicinamibacteria bacterium | reverse complement strand
GGGCAGCGCGCCCGCCACCTGCCCGACAACGACGTGATCATCCGGACCATCGTCGACGAACATCGCGACGGTGATGTCGTCGTGCTGATGTCGAACGGTGGCTTTGGCGGCATCCATCGCCGGCTGCTCGATGCCCTGTCGGCGGGCCCGGACGCTCGTCGCGATCACGCCGCGTCTTAGGACGCCGGTCCATTTCGACCATGATCCTCAGGGAGGCTGGCGATTCCGCGCTGCTGCTCGAGCTCGACGGCGGCATCGACCCGGCGGTCAACGCTCGGGCGATCGCCGTCGCCGGCGCGATACGAGGCCAGGCGATCCCCGGCGTGCGCGACGTGGTGTCGACATATCGATCGGTCGCCGTCTACTTCGACCCGTTGCGGCTCGACGTCCTCCATCTCCGCGATCTGGTCGTGCGGGCCGCCGGCGCGGCGCCCGCGACAACGCACGGCCGCACGATTGACGTTCCGGTGGTGTACGGCGGAGATGCCGGGCCTGATCTGGCCGACGTCGCTGCCTTTGCCGGCCTGCGCCCCGAGGATGTGATCGCGCGCCACGCGGGCGTCGAGTATCGCGTCTACATGCTCGGCTTCCTGCCAGGTTTTGCGTACCTCGGATCGGTGCCGCGCGAGATCGCAATGCCGCGGCGCGCCACGCCCCGGCCGCGCGTCGAGGCCGGTTCGGTAGGGATCGCCGGTGCACAGACGGCTGTCTATCCGCGCGCTTCGCCGGGCGGCTGGCAGATCATCGGTCGAACGCGACTGCGCCTCTTCGATCCACAGCGCATGCCGCCCTCCGTCCTTGCGCCGGGCGATACGGTGCGGTTCGTTCCGGCGTCACGCCAAGGTCCGGCTGAAGCCGGACACTACGTACCGTTGTCAGTCCCTGTCGTAGCGTCCGGCTTCAGCCGGACCCCGCACTCGGACCGGACGATCACGATTCTTCGTCCCGGCCTGTTGACGACGATCCAGGACCGCGGCCGATGGGGCCACCAATCGAGCGGCGTTCCGGTCGGTGGAGCGCTCGACATCGTGTCGCACCGGCTCGCCAACGCGCTCGCCGGGAACGACCCCGACGCGGCGACGATCGAAGTGACCTTCGCGGGACTCGAGTTGCGGTTCGATAGCGATGCAACGTTCGTCGTAACGGGCGCCGATCTCGGCGCGACACACGATGCCGTCCCAGTGCCATTGGCCCGGCCGGTGCGCGCGCGGCGGGGAAGTGTGCTGCATGCCGGTCAGCGCCGCAAGGGCTCACGCGCCTATGTGGCGATCGACGGCGGCATCGCGGTCGCGCCCGTGCTCGGCAGCCGCGCGACACATGCGCTGACCGGCATTGGCGGCCTCGACGGGCGTCCGCTCGCCGCCGGAGATCGAGTCCCGGTCGGCGCGCGCAGGCCGCCGGCCCGCCGGGCTGCCGTCGATCTGTCGACGACCTCGGCGCATGGCGGCGTACGGGTGCGGGTGCTGCCAGGTCCGCAGGATGATTTTTTCCCGGCAGAGGCGTTCGAGTGCCTCGTGCGAAGCCGCTTCCACGTTGCGACCCAGTCGGATCGCATGGGTTATCGCCTCGCTGGCCCGCGCGTGGTCCGTCTGCCCGATCGCGAGATGATCTCGGACGCCACCTTTGCCGGCGCCATCCAGGTTCCCGCTTCGGGAGAGCCGATCCTGTTGATGGCCGATCGGCAGACGACCGGCGGGTATCCGCAGATGGCGACGGTCATCTCCGCCGATCTTCCGCTCGCCGCGCAGCTTGCGCCCGGCGACTGGATCGAGTTTCAGATCTGCTCGCGCGCCGAAGCACTGGCCGCGCTCATTGCACAGGAAGGAAAGCTGCTTGCAGCCGGATGAGGGCGCTGGCTCAGGCCCCGCCGCCGGCGACCACGGGCGCTGGCCGCATGGGGCCGTCGCACTCGCTCCATACTCCACGCTCGGCGTCGGCGGCCCGGCGCAATGGTTCATGCACGCCGAACGTGTGGAGGACGTGGAGCTCGCCGACCAATGGTGTGCCGAGCGCGGCATGCCGCTGTTCATCCTCGGCGGCGGCAGCAATCTCGTGATCGCCGACCGCGGCGTGCGCGGGCTCGTCGTTCGTATGGCGGTGCGCGGAATGGCGTTCGAGCCTGATGACACCGCCACCCGCCTCATCGCCGGTGCCGGCGAACCGTGGGATCCCGTTGTCGCCGCTGCGGTGGGACGAGGTCTCGCCGGGCTGGAATGCCTTTCGGGAATCCCCGGCACCGTTGGCGGCACGCCCATTCAGAATGTTGGCGCTTACGGTCAGGAGGTCGCAGGGACGATCGACAGCGTCACGGCCTACGATCGCGCAGAGCGCCGGATCCGCACACTGGCGGCGTCCGAGTGTTCCTTCTCCTACCGGATGAGCCGGTTCAAGCGGGACGATCCTGACCGCTTCGTCGTCTGTCGCGTGAGGTTCCGGCTGCATGCCGGACCACCGACCACGACGTACCCTGACATTGTGCGGCACCTGGAACAGCACGGGATCGGATCACCCTCGCTCGCCGATGTACGCCGCGCCGTCGTCGACGTCCGCCGTGGCAAGGGAATGGTCCTCGATCCGGACGATGCGGACACGCGAAGCGTCGGATCCTTCTTCATGAATCCGATCGTCGGTTCCGTTGAGCGCGACCGTGTCGCGTCGGCAACCGGCGTGGAGCCGCCCGCCTATGCGATGGGTGGAGACCGCGTGAAGCTGCCGGCGGCCTGGCTCATCGAACGGGCCGGGTTCCGCAAGGGCGATGCCGACGGGGCGGTGGGGATTTCCACCAAACATACGCTCGCGCTCGTCAACCGGGGCGGAGCGACGGCACGTGACGTGCTGAGGCTCGCGACGCGGATCAAGCGGACCGTCCTCGAGCACTTCGGCGTGTGGCTCAGGCCCGAGCCGGTATTCGTTGGCTTCGACGGCGATCCCGACGTGGCGTTCCTGCGGACACAGGCGTAGGCGGCGGGACACAGGCGTGTCCACCAGGACACGCCGCGATGGACAGAAATGCAAGATGCAAAATGCAAACGAGACTGAATACGAATCTGCGTGGACGCGCGCTGCCGTTGCCATCCGACGCCGTCGAGCGATCCCGGTGTGAATCGTGAATTCGAATGTTTTCGAGTTACCGGTGAGGTCCGATGTCGAGTCTGCTGATTGAAGGCGGTTACCGCCTGCAGGGACGCGTGTCCGTCGAGGGAAACAAGAACGCCGCACTGCCGCTGCTCGTCGCCTGCCTGCTTACCGAAGACGAGTGCGTGCTGACCAACGTGCCGCGGATCGGCGACGTCGAGGTCATGGCCCGGCTGCTGCTCGACATCGGCGCCGAAGTCGAAGGCATCGGGACGACGACGCTGCGCATCCGCACGCCGCGCATCCGCACGCACGCGCCCGATCGCACGCTCGTCGGCCGCCTGCGCGGCTCCGTGCTGCTGCTCGGCCCGCTGCTGGCGCGCAGCAATCGCGCGCGGATCGCGCCTCCGGGCGGCGATTTTCCGGCGCGGCGGACGATCTCGACTCACCTCGAGGCGTTGATGGCGATGGGCGCGCGCGATGAAGGGGGCGCCGATCACGCCCTCGAGGCGCCCGACGGCCTGAGCGGCGCGTCGATGTATCTCGAGGAAGCGTCGGTGACCGGCACGGAGACGGTGCTGCTCGCCGCGGCAACCGCGCGCGGCTACACGGAGATCCGCCATGCGGCGACCGAACCGCACGTCGTCGAACTGTGCGAGTTCCTGGTCAAGATGGGGGCGGGCATCACGGGCATCGGCAGCTCGAAGCTGGGAGTCGAAGGGGTTCCGAAGCTGCACGGGGCCACGCATCGACTGGGCGGCGATTACATCGAGGCCGGGAGCTGGGCGGTGGTCGGGGCGATCACCGGCGGGGACATGGCCATCGAAGGCGCGCGGGACGAAGACATCGAGGTGGTGGCCGCCATCCTCAAGCGGATGAACATCGAGTGCGGAATGCGCGACGGTGTCTTCGAAGTCAAACCGTCGCAGCCGAAGGCCGTGCGGCGAATCACCACCGGCCTGTGGCCGGCGTTTCCGAGCGATCTGATCAGTCTCGTCACGGTGCTGGCTACGCAGTCGGAGGGGCGGACCCTCGTGCACGACTGGATGTACGAGTTGCGGTTGTTCGCGCTCGAGCAGATGAGCGGCATGGGCGCCGACCTGTTCCTCGCCGACGCCCATCGCATCATCGTCACGGGGCCGACGAAGCTGCGCGGCGGCCGCACGCTCGATAGCCGCGACCTTCGCTCCGGCATGTCGCTGATTGCCGCGGGGCTGGCGGCCAACGGACAGACGCGTGTGGCGCCGCTGGAGACGGTCGAACGGGGCTACAGCAACATCGTCCAGCGCCTGACCGAGCTGGGCGCCAAGGTCGCCAAGATTGAATGAACCCAATTCAGCGACAGCCGTGGTATGACTGAAGGGCCGGCCCTGCAGATGAAGGAACCTCCATGACGCGGTTCGGTGTTTCAGCGGCCGCGGCGCTCTGCCTCGCCGCCGTGCTCCACGGGGCCGGCCAGCAGCAGCCGACGTTTCGCGGGGCGAGCGATCTGGTCCGGGTGTTCGTCACCGTGCTCGATCGCGACGGCCGGCTCAATACCACGTTGACGCAGGCCGACTTCGAGGTCCGCGACGAAGGCAAGCCGCAGCCGATCACCCTGTTCGACAACAGTCCGCAGCCGATCCGGCTGATTCTGATGCTCGACGTGTCGGGCAGCATGCAGGGCAACCTGCCGCTGCTTCGCGCTGCCGCCGAGCAGTTGTTCACGCGCCTGCGCGCCGACGATGTGGTCCGCGTCGGCTCGTTCGGGCACGACGTGACCATCAGTCCGACGTTCACGAACGATCCCCACGTCCTGCGGCGTGCGCTGCCGGAGGGGATCGCATCGGATGCGCCGACGCCGCTGTGGCGCGCGATCGACGAAGCGATCGATGCCTTCGGCGAGGATCGCGATATGCGCCGTGTGGTGCTCGTGCTCAGCGACGGCAAGGACAGCGGTCCGATCAGCTTCCGTCAGCGCTTCGTCAGCCAGGGCGAAGTGATCGAGCGCGCGCGCGATTCCGACACGATGATCTATGCGATCGGCATGCGCAGCCGCGGTGCCCGGCCGGCGGGCGGCGGCATCGGTCCCGGCGGACTCCAGGCGATGCTGACGCAGGACCTGCCGGATCCGGGCCTCGCGCGAGTCGCGGAGGAGAGCGGCGGCGGCTACACGGAGATTCGCTTCGGACAGGATCTTGCGGCCGCCTTCGCGGCGGTCGCCGACGAGTTGCACAGCCAGTATCTACTCGGGTTCGCCCCGCCCAAGCGCGACGGCAAGGCGCACGAGATAGAGGTGCGCATTCTCAATCAGCGCGGTCTCAAAGCGCGGGCGCGCAAGGAGTACGTCGCACCGAAGGGATAGCGCGTCGGCCCGCGACTGCTCTCGACAGATCGAGCCGTTGTCTCGTGTGGCTGGAAGACTCTGTGGCGTAGCGGCCTCGGAGCGGCGGCACCACACCTCGTGGCGTATCATCTATCCCTCAGGAAGTGGAGGAACGATGAAACGCCGCCAATTCATCGGCACCGTGGCTGCGGGAGCTGCCGCGTGGTCGCTGCCAGCCAACGCTCAGGCCGCCCCGGCGTTCGCGCCCGGCGCACAGGCGCGAGCCACGTCTGCCAGCGGCGGATTGTTCGTCTGCATCCACCAGGCCAGCACCTCCCGCTACGATTTCAAGACCTCCGTGGAAGGCATCGCCAAGGCGGGCGTTCGCGCTGTTGAAGTCGATATCGCGAAGATCCGGCAGTTCGCGGAGAGTGAATCGGTTGCCACCGCGAAACGGCTGATGGACGATCTCGGCGTCAAGCCGGCCTCTTCGAGCAACCATCTCGGGTTCGTCGATGCGACGGCGGCGCAACTGCAGTCCGGCGGCGCCAGCCTCGATGCGCTGAAGGAGAAGCTCGAGATCGTACAGGCCATCGGATGCGACCGCATCGTCTGTCCGTCGACATCAACCGGTACCAAGACGCTCGACGACTACAAGCGCGGCGTGGACAACATGCGCGCCGGCGGGGAACTGGCGAAGAGCTACGGCGTGACGCTGATGCTGGAGTTCGCCAAGACGTCAACGCTGGCCGGCACGCTCCCGTCCGCCTTGAAGATCGTACGCGAAGCGGATCACCCGAACGTGCGGGTGATGCTGGACACGTTCCATTTCTGGGCTGGCTTCAGCAAGTTCGAAGACCTCGAGCTGCTGCGCGACGGCGAGCTCATGCATCTGCACTTCGAGGACATTCCGTCCGATCCGCCGCGAGAGATGCTCCAGAGCCAGCAGCACCGGGCGTTTCCAGGCGAGGGCAGCGCCCCGCTTCGCCGCATCATCGACGTCCTCAAACGTAAACGCTATTCCGGTCCTGCGTCGCTGGAGATATTTCAGAGCGGCACCGTCGCCATCCAGAACATGGATCCGTTCCAGCTTGCAACGCGGGCCAGGGCCGCGATTGAACCGTTAATCTGAGGCGGCCCGGTTACATCTCCAGCGCGAACGCCGCTGCCGGAACCTTGCCCTTCTGGCGCGTGCGGTGGCCCCGTCCTACTTGATCGCCGGACGGGGAGTCCACTTGTTGTTTTCGCACATGTCCTCGAACAGGTCGGTATCCGGTATCAGCTCGTAGCCGAGAGCGATGTCCCACGGCCGCGTGTAGTACTTCGGGTCGTCGATCGTCAGGGTGAGGCTCATGCGGCCGACGCTCGTGCGTCTGAAGCGTTCGGTCAACCGCAGTGCGTCCGAATGCGGCAGCCCGCGGTTGTCCAGCCAGGTCTCGTCGTTGAAGCCGATCGTTTCGACCACGAACTCGTCACCTTCCCACTTCCCGGTGGAGTACCCATACCAGGCCGGCTGGAAATCTTCGATGAGTTCGCGCTTCGCCAGCGGTATCTGCCGGAAGTGATTGGCAACCTCGAGCAGCATCACCACCAGCGATGGGGTCTGGAGAAATCGGATGGGCGAGCCCCTCAGCATCATGTCGATCGGGAGCCCGTGCGGCAGGCATCGCTCGGCCGGTCGTCCCGCGCCCTCTGCGGCCAGCCGTCTGTCATAGAGCTCGCGGGCTTCGGGCCGCAGCGGAATCTGGTCCTTGAAGTCGGAGGCGAGGAACAGCACGTATCGCTGGTTCGCGGCAGACATCCGCCACACGCCGGAGAGATCCGGCTTGCCGTCTGCGGCGCGCGGCACCGGAGCATCGAGATCGGGTTTGCCGTCAGTAAGCCGGGGCAGGCCCGGCGTCGGCACGTTGACCCATTGCGCGGCTGACGAAAGCGGGACCAGCAATACCAACGCCAGCGCCGCCAGCGCTGCGACTGTTGTCACCCTCATTGCCCCTCCATTGGCCGAGGGCCGTATCCCGGCGTGCGGCGCCGCCTGGCGCCAGAGACCACCGGGACGCGGGGAGCCCTCAGGCGCTAGAGTTTAGAAGGATTTGCCGCCCCGGAGCCGCGGTTCCTGCGCACCGTCCATGGCGACGGCTACTCGCTGACCGCCGACCGCGAGCGATAGAGACCAGCCGGAACAGCAGACCGCCATCGTCCGACTATGGCTTTGCCGGGTGGAAACCACCGATCGGTCGCCGAAGCGCCGTCGTGACGTGGGTAGGGCTGAAGCCGGACTCTACACGACGATCAGTTTTCCGGCCTTGCCGCCGACTCGATGACCAGCACCTCGACGGGGGTACGCGTCGATTCGAGCTTCAGCCCGAGCTGTTCCTGTAGCGCTGTGAACAGGCCCGGCCGCTGCTCGGCGTTCCCCTGCAGCGCTGCCGCCATCTGTCCCCCGCGTCCGCCGAACTGCGATTCGTCGGGCAGCCACTGCAGCGTGAAGTCGAAGCGGCCGGTGATCCCCGTGCGATCCACCACCGGCCGATCGAGCACGACAGCCTGGAGCAATCCGGTGAAATCGGTCATGTTCGCGTTGATCACCGGCAGCATGCCGGGGCCCTTGAAGAACATGCCGGGCAGCCCGTTCGGGTCGCCGCCGCTCTTGTTCATCTTGTGTCCACCGGGCTGCTGCGTCAGGACGTACGCGCTCAGCTCGCGCGTCTCGCGGGCGAACTGCAGCTTGAAGCGGTCGGTCAGCAGGCGCCGCAGCGCGGCACGCCACTGACGATCGCTTGGCGCCCCTTCGCCATCGGGTTGCGCGGTGACGTTCCACCGCTCTTGCTCGACCCATGTCGGCGCGCCGATCACCTGCCCGGGGTGCATGGCATAGGCAAACGTGATCAGATCGCGCAGCGACGTGTTGAGCGTGTCGAACGTCCGGCCCCGCACCCGGTACGCCTGGCCGGGCTGACTGGGATCGCTCGGTTTGATCGTTGCCACCTCGAACACCGGCTCGAACGTCGCCGGCATCGGCTTGAGCGGCGTCGGGGCGTTCGGGATCGCCCACGCGGTGTCCGCTGTCGCCTTGCGGAGTGTGAGCGGTGCCGGCTGCCCCTGCGTGAACGTGCCCGTCAGCGTCGTCGCGTCCGCGTTGAGCCGTCCCTCGTACGAGCCGCCGATCGCGACGATGACGAACTTCACGACGGCGCCGTCGCGCGTCACGCTGACGGGAATCGGCTGACCGCCCTGATCGATGCTGAACCCCTGCGCGCGGAAGCCGTCGCCGTCGGCGGTGATTCGGAAGACGAGCCGCATCTCGCGCCCGCCGGCCTGGAGCGTCCCCTGCCACTGTCCCGTAATGTCCTGCGCGTCGGAGACGGTGGCCGAAAGCACCAGGGCCAGCACCATCATGAGTGTTTTCATGAGCGATCTCCTGCCGGTCGCATGCGACCGCGACATTAGACGGCGGTTTCTCCCAGATGGTTCCCGCGGAAAAGGTTTCGTAGTGTCCGGCTTCAGCCGGACCGTGCGCCGGTGTCACCGTTCAAGTCCGGCTAAAGCCGGACTACGGAGAATCGGAAAGCGCTCCAGCGTACGGGCTGGCCTCTAACGCCCGGGCGGTGGCGTCGCCGGCGGCGATGCGGGCGGGAAGATCGGTCCGACGGGACCGGCCGGACCAGGTTGCGGTGCGTTCGGTTCCGGCTGCGCTGGCGCGGGCGGCTGCTGCGCCGGATCCGGCGGCGGCACTGCGCCGGGGATCGGCAGCACGATGTCGAGCGCCGTGTCGGCGCCGCTGCCCACGCGGAACCGTCGCAGGTCCGCCTCGGTGAGATCGAGTACGCGGATGATGTGCGGCGTCAGCGTGATCACGACGTCCGTTTCCTGGCTCTGGCGCCGGTTGTGCGCGAACAGCGAGCCGATGGCCGGGATGTCGCTCAGGCCAGGGATGCCGGCCTTCACGCGCCGATCCTCGTCGCGAATCAACCCCGCCAGCAGGTTCGTCTCGCCGTCGCCCAGGCGGTTGATGGTGCTGATCGCGCGTGTGCCGAACGTTGGCAATCCCCCGAAGCCGGTGCCCGAGACGCTGCTCACTTCGAGCTTCAGCGCCATCGTCACGTCGTCGTCGTGGTGCGTGCGCGGCGTGATGTCGATGTTCACGCCGATCGTCCGGTAGTTGTAGGACGTCGTCGGCTGCTGCGGCAGGCCGCCGGTCGCCACCGGAACGAACGTGGTGACCGGGACCGGCACGTCCTCGCCGAATCGCGCCTGGCCGGTCTGTCCGTCGGATATCCGCAGCTGCGTGTTGGCCAGCGTCCGCGTATTCGAATCCTGCTTCAGCAGTCGATAGAAGAGGCCGGGCAGGTTGGTGAGAAAGACATCCGACCGCGACAGCGTCCGCAGGTCGTCCAGCGTGAAATCGGTATCGTCGATCGCCGCCTGGCCGTTGATGCCGGTCGGCGCGTCGGCAGGCGACGCGATCTGCAACCCAAACTCCCGGAGGCGATTGCGATCGACTTCCAGAATCTCGACGTCGACGACGACCTCGGGACGCGCCTTGTCGAGCGCAGTAATGAGGCGTCCGGCAGCGTCGAGGCGCTCGGGCGTGTCCTTGATCGCGATGGTGTTGTTCGCGGTCACGAAGGACAGGCGGCGGTTGTCGATGACGATGCGCAGCAGGTCGGAGACTTCCTTCAGATCGGCATTGCTGAGCGGGAAGATGCCGACGACCTCTTCTTCGTACTCCTGGCGCTTGGCCGGCGTGTCCGGAACGATCGTCACGGTGCGCGGCGCCGTCACCTGATAGAAGTTCCGGGTGCTCGCCGAGACCGACTGGAGCGCCTGCTCCAGCGTCTGATTGCGCAGATCGATATTGATATCGCGGTCGGTGTACTGCGGATCGAACACGATGCTGATGTCGGCCTGCTTGCCCATGAACGAGTAGAGGGCGCGTGCGCTGCCATTCCAGATCAGGCTGTCGAGCAGCTTCGTGTCCGGCAGTTCGAGACCGGGCGGCGGCAGCGAGCGTGTGCGCTCGATGAGCGATTCGAGCTCCGTCTTGCCTTCGCGCGACACGGCGACCTTCGTCCGCAGCTGGGTCCGCACCGTCGACAGCAGATCCTGGATCTCGCTCGCCACCGGATTCAGTTCGGCGGCGATCTGCAGCTCGACGAGTCCCTCTTCGAGCCGGCCGGATTGCACCAGACGGCGTCCGCGCGCGAAATGCTCCAGCGCCGAGCGGACCCGCATCCGTTCGAGCCCCTGCCGGGCGTCGCGGTTGTCGGGATCGTCGCGGAGCACCTTCGTGTACTCGACGATCGCCCTGTCGTAATCCTGGAGAAACTCGGCCTGGCGACCATCGCGCAGCGCGTTGGCGGTGGCACACGCGGCGAGCGTCAGCGTGATGACGAGAGCAGCGAACAGTCTAGCGTGCGCCATCGGTGACGACGTTCACTCCGCGCGGGGGACGGAATTCGAATGTCTTATCGGACACGCCTCGGTTTTCCTTCATATCGGTGAACGTCAACGTCGATTCGCCACCCTGGCGATCGTGCGTCATCAACGCCCGTATCTGCATCGATTCGGGCGCGACGGTGACGACCAGGTACTCGTACTCCGGCTCCGGCCGCTTCGGCACGAGCTTGAGCTGGATCCCGTTCCCCGTACCTCCCGGCAGGATCGTGGCCGTGAAGTCTCTGACGATATCGCCTTTGCCGCTGAGAAACAGCGTCGGCGTCGCCGCCGAATCAGCGGCCGGCATATCGCTGACCACCACCTGCTTGTCTTCCGGCACGTACCAGTAGATCTTCTTGCCGTCCGAGACGAGCTCCTTCCGTTCGGGGCTCGTGTAGAGCCAGCGCATCTTGCCGGGCTTCTTCACGACCACCGTTCCGCGCTCGGTCGTCTGGGTCTTTAGGACGCCGCCGCGGTAGGTTTGGACGAAGTCGGCCGAAAAGTCTCGAATGCTGGCGTATTTCGCCTGGAGCGCGCGGGCGATCGCCTCGGGCGCTTGCGTGTTCTGGGCGCGCAGAGAGGCCGATGGGATAACGGCGATCGTCAGCAACGCGAAGAGAAGTCGTGGCATGGTAGAGATATCACTCAGCCGGCGCGGCTGTTCCGAGCATAGCATTCGCGATGCCAGGCGCCTGCTGAGGTATTGACGCCGGGATACGGAAACGTGGCCGGGGCGCATACAGGCCCGCGGCGTACGCCACGCGCGCCCGTCCGTCCGCTGCAATCCAGACCAGACTGACACCTCGCTCGACGACCAGCGCCGCCTGGCGCCCTCGCATCACCCGGCCGAATCCTCCCCGGCGGAACGTGTCGAAAGGCAGCCACCCATCCATCTGCACAGTGAAGGTGTCACCGAGGAGCGAAACCGTCTCGCGGAAAGGACGGTCGGCGGCGTGATGGACGGCCGTTTCGCCGGCCAGCCCGGCCCACATCTGGTACGGCACCTCCCGGCGCTCGGCGCGCCCACCCGTGAGGCTGTCGAGCGCCAGGTCGAAATCCTCGACGTCCAGCACCTCGTTGTGGGGCGACAGCAGACAGAGTACGAACGGCGTACCGTCGGGGATGCTCGCGACGGTCTGTGAGAACGGCAACGCCGGCGGCACGGGATCGACGACCATGGTGAAATGCGGCCCGTAGGCGGCGACCACCTGCGCTGCCGCGTTCGCTGTCAGCACGATGTCACGGCCGATGCGATGGTTGTCGGCGACGAAGAACGGCAGGTGCAGCTGGATATCTGCCAGCCGCGTCCAGGCCACGGTGGACCGTTCGTAGCGACCCGCGTAAAGAAGCGCGTTCTCCGCCTGCCAATCGAGGCCCGAAACAAGTACGGCGCTGGTGTCGTCGATGCCGGCAGTCATCCGTGCAACGAGGAGATCGGCGCGCTGGTCGTCGTGCCGATCCACGCGCGGCCACGTCTCCCACGCGCGCCAGCCGGCATAGAGGACGAGTACTGCAGCGAGCAGATGCCAGCGCATCGCGCGATCCGAACCGAACGGCGCGACGGCCGCGCCAGCGGCGAGCGCGGTGAAGAAGTGACCGGGCAGGAAGAAGACGTGTGGATCGCCGACGTTGTAGGTGAAGGCAAAGACAGTCGAGATCGCGTAGGCCACGACGATCAGCAGCGCCCACGGGCGTGCCTGCCTCCACAGGCGGATGATGCCAGCGACGGCGATGGCGATGCCGGGCAGGCCGAACTGCTGGCGCGCATCCCAGGCCCACATCGCCACGCGCGAGCGCCACTCCGCGGAGGCGACGCCGAGGATCATCGACTCGCGCCAGTCGGCCTTGGTGGTATCGAACCAGAAGGCTGAGAGGCGATCGCTCCATCCGGGCGGAGCGTCGAGGCTCGTCCACACGTACACCAGGTTGGGTAGATAGAGCAGCGCGCCGCCGCAGGCAATCGCGGCCGCGAGGAGCAGCATCTTCGGACGCCAGGGTGCAGCCGCTGCCGGCGCGACGCTCAGCAGACACAGGGCGAACGGCACCAGCAACAGGATCATCGCCAGGTGGTTGCCGAACGACAGGGCGTAGACGGCGTAGAACAGAACCAGGCGGCCGGCGGTGGGACGGCTGGCGTAGGCGTGCAACGCAATCAGGCACGCGGCGATGAGCGCCAGGTGCAGCGCGTAGACCTCGGCGATGATCGCCTGCGTCCAGAACGTGAACGAGAAGGCGAGCAGCAGACCGGCCGCGGATCCCGCCACGGCCGACCGGGTGATGCGTCCGGCGAGATAGGCGAGCAGGCCGACGGCCGCTGCTGCCGTCACCGCTGAGAACAGATTCAGCCCGCGCGCGGGACTGGCGGCGCTGAGCGTCGCGACGAAAGGGCGCGCGAGCGCGTAGTAGAGCGGATATCCACGCCGGGCGCTGGTCTCCGGCCAGAGCACGGCTGCCTGGAAGCCGCCCGTGTCGCCGAGATCGACACCGGGCAGCAGCGTCACCGTGTAGGCCGCGAACGCCACCGTCGCGGTGACCGCGGCCGCCGATAGTACGACCGGCGCTATCGCCCGCTGCCTCCCGCGGTCCTCGCGCCCGTCCTGCGCCCGGTCATCGCTGCGCACGTTTACGAGCGACGAAATCGCGAATCTCCTGGATCCCGCGGGTGTTCAACACGTGCACCGGTTCGATCCACCCACGCCTCGCCGTCCCGATCCCGAACCGCATCTGGCGGGCGAGCGCATCCGCGCGATGACAATCGCTGTTGATCGCGACGGACACACCCTTCGCAATGGCGCGACGGGCGATGGCGCCGTCCATGTCGAGATGCCCGGGCGCGCCGTCGATCTCCATGGCCGTGCCGGTCTCCGCCGCGGCGGCAAAGAGGCGGTCGAAATCGACGGCGTAGCCGAGCGACCGCGCCGGCGAGCGGTTGGCCGGATGCGTGATGACGTTCACCAGCGGGTGGTGAATGGCGCGCAGGTACCGTTCGGTCAGCGTGTGCGGATCGTGCCCGCCATGATCGTGCAGCGACGCGAGCACGATGTCGAATCCGGCAAGTTGATCGTCGTCGAAGTCGAGCGACCCGTCGTGCATGATGTCGACCTCGATCCCGTGCAGGATCTGGATGCCAGGCATGCGCTTCCGCACTTTCTCGATCTCGCGCCGCTGGCGCGGGATATCGGCGCCGGCCAGCTTGCGCGACGCGAGCGAACGCTCCGAGTGGTCGGTGATGGCGATGTACTCGTAACCGAGCTGCTGGCTCGTCACGACCATCTCGCCAATCGGATTGCGGCCGTCGCTCCAGGTGCTGTGCATGTGGAGGTCGCCGCGGATGTCGGCCTCGCTGACGAGCGCCGGCAGCTCGCCCCGCTGCGCGACGGCGATCTCGTCGTCACCTTCGCGCAGTTCCGGCGCGATGAAGGGGAGGCCGAGGTGGGCATAGAACGCGGTTTCGTCGGTGGTCGCTGCGGCGGCGCCCTCCGCGTCGATCAGCCGCCCGGCGTCGAAGGTGAGGCCGCGCTGGCGAGCCAGACCCTGCAACAGGCGCGTGTGCCGGATGGACCCGGTGTGCCAGACGAGCGCGGCGCCCGCATGCTCGCGCGTCGCCAGATACAGGGTGACCGGCCCGCGCTCGGTTTCCGCGGTCACCGACGCTGGCGAGCGTGAGCTGACGCGCAGGAAGGGCCGCAGGTGCACGAACTCCTCGATGAGCTGTTGATGGTCGCCTGCCGCTGCCACGCCGAGCAACGACACGTCGCCGATGTCGGGCGCGAAACGGCGGAGGCTGCCGAGCGGAGTGAGGGAGTCGAACGGCAATCCCGCGCGCTGCGCGTCGTAGACGATCGCCGACGCCAGCATGTGCGCGCGGCCGAGCGGGATGCGGGAAGTCGTGAGCATGGGTTAGTCAGCCGCAGGCCGGCGGCGCGGCGTGTGCCGCGCCACCGCTGCTGCGAACTCACCCGATTGTGGCTTGAGAGCTTGCTGCCGGTCTACGGGACCACACGCCGCCGCCGCCCGATCATCATGCGATACAGGGCGAGCAGCACGACCGCGCCGATAAACGACATCACGAAGCCTGCGGCCTCGCCTTCCCCATAGAAGCCAAGCGCCTGGCCGACGAAACCGCCGAGCACGGCGCCCGCGATACCAAGGAGCATCGTCACGATGATGCCGCCGGGATCTTTGCCGGGCATCACCAGCTTCGCCAGCGCGCCGACAACCAGACCGAACAGAATCCAACCAAGAATGCCCATCAGTTCCTCCTCAAACCCCTGTCGTCCTGGTGAGCCAGATTGCAAGGGGAGGGCCGGCCGTCAAGCTGAACGGCCGTGTGCGGGTTAGGATTGGGGAGCGTGTTCTTCGAACTGCGCGACGCGATCGCGGTTCCGCTGCCCGGCAGCCGGCTTGGGTTCGACCTGGTCAGGTCGCTGCGCCCGGCGCACGATCTCGCGTGTATTACCGTGGCGCGCACGGCGGCCGACGATGTCGGCTTCCGGGAAGTGTTTCTCCTCGTCGACGGAACCGAGGTCGCCATTCTCAGTCACGGGGAAAGCATCACGCATGAACTGCCCGCCGGGCCGCACAAGCTGCGCGCCCACAACACGCTCTTCTGGAAGACGCACGACATCGTGTTGAAGCCCGGGGAGCACGCGCGCTTCACCGCCGCGAACCGCGCCGGCTGGGGCACCTTCGGGATGCTGATGATCCTCGGCGCGGCCCCGCTCTACCTCACGTTCGAGCGCGAACACGACGCGTGACGTCATTGCAGGCCTATTTTTCGCGTGTTACACTCGTGCGTTATCGAGAAGGGCCGCTAGCTCAGCTGGGAGAGCGCCGCGTTCGCAATGCGGAGGTCAAGAGTTCGATCCTCTTGCGGTCCACCATCCTTCGCTCCACGAGCCGCGCGAAGGATGTCCGCCGTAGCCCTGGCCCGGGCAGACGCTCGTGCGGATTCGAGCGCCGGATCGCGAGCCATCCGTCGCCGGAAGTCGATCGCGCGGATGTCCGGCCACGCGCCGAGCGCGAAGGCGACACGTTGATGGCGCACTGAGCGCGCGTCCCTCCTGCTTCCCGATGCCCACGATCAACAAAATTGGCGTTCTCACAGGCGGCGGGGATGCGCCCGGTCTGAACGCCGTCATCCGCGCGGTCGTCAAATCCGGCTTCAACTCGGGGATCGAGGTCATCGGCCTGGAAGATAGCTTCGACGGGCTGATCTATCCGGAGAAGTCACGTCTTCTGGGCCCGCGGGACGTGACCGGCATCCTGCGCCTCGGCGGCACGGTGCTCGGCACCGTAAATCGCGGTAACCCGTTCCTCGAGCCGATCGTGACGCCCGACGGCACATTCGACTACAGCGACCGCGTCATCGAGATGTTCCAGCGAATGAACCTCGGCGCGCTCGTGTGCATCGGCGGCGACGGCACGCTGGCGATCTCCTACGAGTTCTACAAGAAGGGCATCCCGCTCGTCTGCGTGCCGAAGACCATCGACAACGACATCATGGGCACGACGAGCTGTTTCGGCTTCGACACCGCCGTCAGCTTCGCCACCGATGCCATCGATCGGCTGCACACGACTGCCGAGGCGCACAAACGCATCATGGTCGTCGAGGTGATGGGCCGCTACGCCGGGTGGATTGCGCTGCACAGCGGAATGG
>JAICQE010000029.1 GCA_025938035.1 Vicinamibacteria bacterium | reverse complement strand
GGAGGACGAGCGCCATGTACTTGATCGAGATGACCAGGACCAGCGAGTAGATGATGAGAGAGAGCACGCCGAGCACGTTTTCCTGTGTCGGCGGAACGGCGTGGGTTCCGAAAAAGCACTCCCGCAGCGCGTAGAGCGGGCTCGTGCCGATGTCGCCGTAAACGACGCCGACCGCGGTCAGCGTGAGTGGAAGCAGCGGCCTGCGTCCACTAGTCGACAAAGACGGCTCCGGTCACGATCGGCTGTGTGACAGTACCACGAAAAACGAAAGGCCAGGCGGCGCGCCTGGCCTTCACAGTCGTGTTTGGCGGCCGCGCTGCGGCCGTTTCCTCCGCCCTTTCAGGCGACGCGGCGCTCGCCGACGAACGGCATCTGCATGACGCGACGTTCGGATCGGGCAGCGCCGCTCCGAACAGTCTGGCTGCGCGCGGGCGTGCCCTTCACGTCCCAGCCCGGTGTTTCGTGCCCGCACGACGAACACAGCAGCGACACGCGTCCCTCTCCGAAGTGCAGCAGCGAGTCGTGGCCGTGCAGACCGCAGATGAACCGCCGCAGCTGCGTTATGACGCCGGAGGAATCAGTGCTTACCGTGAGCGTTGAATCCGTAGCCATGATTTGCGTTCCCCTTGGTAGTCCCTGTCGGTTAGGACGTTCCCTAACGCCCACTCGGTCCGCCTTCGCCGCTTCCACCTTCGCGCTTCGCGCTACGGCGGGCAAGTCGCGGCTGGCGAGACAGGTCCGCAAGGCTCCGCCGGCAGAGATATCAAGAGGGGTGCCAGATGACCTACGCGGAAAGCAAGCTATTCAGGCTCAGGTGTTTACGGAGTGAGGCGCTGGATGGTGTCTCAAGAGTGCACTCAGAAAGTCGGTAGCGCTTTAGAAGAATCGGACGGTCGGCTGAACTAATGTCTGAACTCCGAACGCCATTCCCACTACTGCACAGGGGAAACACCGTCTCAGCCGTAGCGCCCGAGGCGCGCCGCCGCGGCTATCGCTCGCGGAGAATCGCCCGTAAAACGAAGCCAACATTGGCCGGACGCTCACCCAGCCGCCGCATGAAGTACGGAAACCACTGCCTCCCGAACGGCAAATAGATTCGCATCCGGTGGCCATCCGCGACGAGGCTGGCCTGCAGGTCGCGTCGGATTCCATACAGCATCTGGAACTCGAACCGGTCGCGGGCGATATTCCTGCTGTGCGCGTAAGCGCACGTGCTGGCGATGATCGCCTCGTCGTGGGTGGCGATTGCCGGGTAGGTGCCCTCGTCGAGCAGAAGCTGCATGAGCTGGACGAACGCCGCATCGACGTCCTTCTTCGCCTGGATTGCCGCGGCCGGCGGCTCCTTGTACGCCCCTTTGACCAGGCGGACACGGGCACCCAGCTCGATCATCCGCCGCACGTCCTGCGCCGTCCGGTGCAGCGCCGCCTGCAGCGCGAGGCCGATATTGCGGTACTCCTGCTGCCAGAGTGTTTCGAACACCTCCATCGTCACGGCGGTATACGGCGAGTTCTCCATGTCGATGCGGACGAAGAACCCGTGTTTTCCGGCGGGATCGAGGATGCGGCGGAGGTTGTCCACGCACGTGGCGCGGTCGACGGTGGCGCCCAGCTGCGTCAGCTTCAGCGAGATGTTCCTTTCTATGCCGGACTTCACGATGACGTCGATGAGGCGAACGTATTCGCGGGTGGCGGCCGATGCTTCGTCCGTGGTGCTGACGCTTTCGCCGAGGTAGTCGAGCGTCAGCAGCATGCCGCGCGCCTGCAGGATGCGCGCGTCGCGGATGGCTTCTTCCACCGTTTCACCGGCAATGAACCGCCGCGCGAAGCTCTCCGGCGTGGCCATGCCGTACTTCGACGCCAGCCGTTTGAGCGCTGTGCTTCGCGACAAGGCGAAGAACAGCGCTTTGGAGCCGCCGTACATGGATGACTACACGGTAATGCAAAATGCAAAATTCAAAATGCAAACCCGGGCGCAGTTTGCATCTTGCATTTTGAATCTTGCATTCACGTTTAGTGCGTGCGCCGGGAGGGAGACTCGAGCAGGTGATCGAGCGACCGTGCGTAGTAGCGCAGGACGTTGCGGTCGCGAACGCGCAGCCGGCCGTTGTCGGCGACGATGACTCCGCGCCCCTCGAGCGGCTCGATGGCGGCGTCAACGGCCTGTGGCCCGCTGGTCACTCCGAGGTTCGCGCCGCAGGAGGCCAGCGTCTCGACGAGGACGGTGGCGCGCTCTTCGAGCTCGCGCCGGGTGATTGACGGTCGCATCGCCGCGGCCACGACCGCCGTCGGCAGCACCTTGTAGAGCCGTCCAACCGTTTTCATCAGGGTATGAGCCAGGTCGAGCACCGCGCGACGCGAATTGGCGTCGACGCCATCGACGGAGATCGGCGCCCCGAAGGTCACGAACGCACGCGACTTGTAGCCGACGGCAAAGCGCAGCATTTCGGCCACTTCGCGGCTGAACGGACGCTGGCCGCGTTTGACGCGCTGCCGCGCGAGCACATGATCTTCGATCACCAGATCGTAGGAGACCGCGGTCGGCACGATCCGGAGGTGCGGATGCTCCGCCTGCAGGGCCGCGTGCAGCAGTCCCGTTTTGGGCGGTTTGATCTCGCCACTGTAGCTGCGGCCCCCCTCGGGGAAGAAAAAGAGGTCCTGCTTCCGCAACAGCTCCGCGACGTACGCCTTCAGCGTCATCAGATAGATCGGGTCGCGTGAATTGCGGCGAATCGGCATGGCGCCGGTGACGTGGCGATTCAGCAGCCCGAGCGGGCCGCCGAACATGTTGATGCCGGCCGCAATCACTGGGGGCCGGACGCCGTTGTCGTCGAGCACCAGCGGCTCGACCAGATAATCGAAATGGCTGCGATGGTTGGAGACGTAGACGACGCGCCCGCCGCGCGTGGCGGCCATCGCCGCCTCGATGTTTTCGCCGATGCGCTCCACATTGCGGAGCAGCAGATAGACCGGATGCTTGAGCGCCCGGTACATCGAGTAGCGCTGCGTGGTCCGCAGCTCCTCGAGATACGCCTCGATCCGTTCGCGCGCCTCACGACCGCTCTCGCCTGACGTTCCTTCGAGGTATTTCGCGATTTCGTTCCGGGAGAGCACGGCGCGCGTAATTTCGTCGAGCATCGCCAAGGCAGGGACTATAACAGGAAACCCGGTCTCTCAGAGGCGCCGGCAGATGGCCTCCGCAAACTCCATGGTGGACGCCGTGCCGCCCAGGTCGCGCGTGCGAATCGTCCCCTCGCCCATTACCGCGGCGAGGGCAGCCATGATTCGATCCGCGATTGCGCCCTCGTTGATGTGCCGCAGCATCAGGACGGCCGAATGCAACAGCGCCATCGGGTTGGCGACCCCACGGCCCGCAATGTCCGGAGCGCTCCCGTGCACGGCCTCGAACACGGCGATGTCCGCTCCGAGGTTCGCCCCGGGCACCACGCCCAGCCCGCCGACCAGTCCGGCACACAGGTCCGAGACAATGTCTCCGTACAGGTTGGGCAGCAGCAGGACGTCAAACTGCGCCGGGTTCATGACCAGGTGCATGCAGGCGGCGTCGACGATCCGGTCGTCGCTGCGGATGTCCGGATACCGCGCGGCGACTTCCTGCACGGTGCGCAGGAACAGCCCATCGCCCATCTTCATGATGTTCGCCTTGTGGACGGCCGTGACGCGCTTCCGCCCGTGGCTCCTGGCGTACTCGAAGGCGAACACGGCGACGCGCCTCGACGCGTCGGCCGTGATGATTTTCAGGCTCTCGACCACGCCGGGGACGACTTCATGTTCGAGACCGGCATACAGGTCCTCGGTGTTCTCGCGGACGATCACCAGATCGATGCCGTCGTACCGCGATTTCACCGCTGGGATGTTCCAGACGGGCCGCAGGTTGACGTACAGATCCAGCGCCTTGCGCAGTCCGACGTTGACGCTGGTGAATCCGCCGCCGACCGGAGTGGTCACCGGTCCCTTCAGCGCGACTTTGTTGCGGGAGATCGAATCGAGCAGCTCCGCGGGCAGCGTGTCGCCGTGCTTCTCGAGCGCCAGCACGCCGGCCAGATGCCGCTCCCAGTTGACGGTGAAGCCGGCGCAGTCGAGAACCCTGACCACCGCCGCCGTCACTTCAGGGCCGATGCCGTCGCCCTCGATGAGCGTGATGGTCCGCGTCATCACCGTCCGTCGTCTCGCGCTTCCCAGAACAGCAGCGCGAGCGCTCCCACGATGTTGGCAAACATCAGGCGCGTCGAGAGGCGGTGCAGCTCGTCGAACCGGATCCGCCTGGCGTCGTCGGCGGGAAGCAGCGACGGCAGTTGCCCGACTTCCAGCTGGATGGCATCGATGGTCGTCAGCACGATGAAGCCCGAGTACAGCGCGATCAGCAGCATCGCCGCAATGATCGCCACCCGCACGGCGAATGCGCGCGGCCGGGGGCCGAGGATCGCGATGGCCGTCATGCTGATCAGCATGACGCCGCCGCATGCATATGCGACGTAGTGGAACCGCGCAAGAATCCGGCCGAACAGCTCGCCAGCCAGCGCCCGTCCGACGTCCGGCGCGCTGGCCTGCAGCACGTGAAACGTCGCCGGCGCGACGATCGCGCCGAGCGCGGCCATGCCCCCCAGCCACACGACGAGGGCGAGCACATACGCGTACCGCAGCGCAACCATCAGGACATTATAGAAAGTTCACACTTCCGGGTTCTCTGTTCCCGGTTCGTGTTCATGTTCGGTTCGAAGTTCGAAGTGCCGCGTTCGGCGTTCGAATCGCAGCACCGGGAAGTGTGAACCGCCGGACTATAATCACGTACCGGAGGTCTCCCACATTGGCAGTAGAAGCAGCAGCGCGCGTTCCGGCGCTGACGAATATCGCTACGCGTCTGCGTATCGATTCGGTGCGCTCGACGACGGAGGCGGGCAGTGGGCATCCGAGCACGTGCTGCTCGGCCGCCGAAATCATGGCGGCGCTCTTCTTCGGCGAGATGCGCTACGACCCGCGCGATCCGGCCAACCCGGACAACGATCGCTTCGTGCTGTCGAAGGGACACGCGGCCCCGATTCTCTACGCGGCGTGGGCGGAGGCCGGGATCATCGCGCGCGAGGATCTGCTGACGCTGCGGCGTTTCGATTCCGATCTCGAGGGGCATCCGACGCCGCGCCTGCCGTGGGTCGATGTGGCGACCGGTTCACTCGGTCAGGGTCTCTGCGCCGGTGTCGGGATTGCGCTCAACGCACGGCGCATCACCTCGGAGTATCGCACCTACGTGCTGTTGGGCGACGGCGAGACCGCCGAAGGCTCCGTCTGGGAAGCCGCGGCGGTCGGCGCTCATGAGCGGCTCGATTCGCTGTGCGCCATCGTCGACGTGAATGCGCTCGGCCAGAGCCAGCCGACCGCGTCGCAGCACGACATGACCACGCATGCCGCGAAATGGTCCGCCTTCGGCTGGCAGTCGATCGTCATCGACGGCCACGACCTGACGGCAATACTCGACGCGCTCGAGCAGGCGCGCCGCACGCGAGGCCGGCCAACCGTCATTCTGGCGAAGACGCTGAAGGGGAAAGGCATCTCCTTCATGGAAGGCAAGGGCGGCTGGCACGGAAAGGCGCTCAAAAAGGGCGAGGAGCTCGACAAGGCGCTCGCCGAACTACAGTCGCAGTTCGTGCCCGAGGACGACCCGGCCCAGCCGATCCCCGCGCCGCCGCGCCGCCAGCGTCCGGCCGCGAAAGAGGCCCGGCTTGCGGCGCCGGCGTACAAGCTTGGCGACAACGTCGCGACGCGCGAGGCCTACGGCGCGGCGCTGGCGAATCTGGGCGCCGCCGACGATCGCATTGTCGCCCTCGATGCCGACGTCAAGAACTCGACCTTCAGCGACAAGTTCGAGCAGCAGCAGCCGGGCCGGTTCTACCAGGTCTTCATCGCCGAACAGGTCATGATCGGCGCGGCGATGGGTCTGGCGGCGCGCGGCGCGATCCCGTTTCCGTCGACGTTCGCCGCCTTCCTGACGCGCGCCTACGACTTCATCCGCATGGCCGCCATCAGCAACGTCAACATCAAGATGGCCGGATCGCACGCCGGCGTCTCGATTGGCGAAGACGGCCCCTCGCAGATGGCCCTCGAGGATCTGGCGATGATGTGCGCGCAGCCGAACATCACCGTGCTGTATCCGTGCGACGCGGTCAGCACCGAGCGCCTGCTCGAGAAGGCCGCCTATCATCACGGCCCGGTCTACATGCGGACGTCGCGCCCGAAGACGCCGGTGATCTACGGTCCCGACGAGCGCTTCGAGGTCGGCGGCCTGAAGGTCCTGCGCCGGAGCGCTGCCGACGTCGCGACCGTGATCGGCGCCGGTGTGACGGTGTTCGAAGCGCTGAAAGCGCACGCGGAGCTGCAGGCCGGCGGTGTCAGCATCCGCGTCGTCGACCTCTATTCACTGCAGCCGATCGACGCCGCGGCGTTGATCCAGTGCGCCGAGGAGACACAGGGGCGGCTCATCACGGTCGAGGATCATTACCAGACCGGCGGCATCGGCGATGCCGTCGCGGCAGCGGTGGCCGGCGGTGGCTTCACGGTGAAGCGGCTGGCAGTGCCTGAAATCCCGCGGAGCGGCACGCCGGACCAGCTGCTCGATCACTACGGCATCTCTGCTCGCCATATTGTGAAGGCGGTAAAAGGACCCTAAGTCAAAAGGCAAAAGTCAAAAGGCAAAAGGCAAAAGGCAAAAGGCAAAAGAGAAAAGATCAGAAGAGCTCGTCGCCGAAGTCATTGCCGTTTCGCACTAAGAACGATCGCCGCGAGGATTCGCGCAAGTTGACGTGATTCTTCGAGCAGTGTTTGACACTGGGCACGATCGCCGATGGCCGTCTCCTCACATCCTCGCAGCCACAGCACGCTCTCTTTCGCGCTTCTTAGCGCGATTTCGTTGTACCGGATGAATTACGCCGCGACGAACCACTCGTCGCTTCTTCGCGATTCGCGGCGACCGACCCCGCAGCGCTCACCATTTGATCCGCGAGACGGCGAATCCCTGGTTCGTACTCGATAGTGCGGACGAATCTGATGACGCCGCAAAAAAACCTGAACGCACGCTCGTCGATCTCGCGCGGCACGTATGGCATGCAGATCGAAGAAGCAGATTACGTTCCCCGTTAAAACACCTGATTTTTTGCGGCTGCGCGACGGAAGAATGAAGAATTCGCAACTTCGGCGGAGGGGCGCGTACGCAGAAATCTACCTACCCGCCTCTTTTGCCTTTTGCCTTTTGCCTTTTGACTTTTGCGTTTTGCCTTACCGTGGAAATCCCCCCGCCGCGATGACCTGCTGCGCCTGCCACAGGTGCCGGCGCTCGTGCGCGGTCATCAGGGCGAAGCCTGAATTCAGCGACATCTTGATCCACGTGCTCGCCGGAGACATCACCTTCGCGCGGCGCAGGTCCAGTCCGCTCGCCTGCCGCAGCCGATCGACGAACTGCACCTGGTAGGCGCGGAACGCCGCCATGATCTCGGCGCGGGATCGCTGGGGGGCTGGATGAAAGGTCGCCGGCGCCTTGACCTTCAGCCGTGGCGGCGGCTCCATCGTCCGCACGAACAGCTTGCCGATGAAATCGTGGGCGAACGGCCCCTCCCCGTACAGCCCGCGGCGCATGGCTTCCGCGATGCCTTCGTCCAGGCGCGGCAGGTACATGCGGGCGGTGACGTTGAGATGGTCGATGCACTGCGCCACCGACCACGATCCCGGCGACGGCTGCCAGATGAACTGCTCCTCAGTGAGCGGCGCAACGAGCGCGTCCGCCTCGTCGGCGAGCCGTTCGAACTGACGCCGGAACTCGTCGATCTCGGGCGTGAGGGCCAGATGGCCCGAGCCAGCCACGATCACAATTGTAGCCGCCGGCTCTCAACAGAATCCGCGTGCTGCACAGAACCTCCAGACATTTGTTCGTCGCCGTGATTCAGATCATCATTCGGCGCCACCCCAATCACGCGGCCTGGAGCCTGACCCACAGCCGATCGCGCAGCCGGGCGGCGTCGCGCGGGGCGTGTCCGCCGGTGTCGTTATTGAAGTACGCGAACACGTCGAGCCCACCGGCGGCACGCTCTGCCAGCCAGTCCGCCCACTCGTCGAGGCGATCGTCGGGATATCTGCCGCCGTATTTCGACGTACCGTGATGAAAACGCACGTAGATAAACGGTCCGGCGATGATCTTCCCGGTCGCTGAGCCGTGCATGTCGTGGAGGCAGAGCGCGGCGTTGTATTGGCGAAGCAGCGCATAAATCCGATCGTCGTACCAGCTCGTGTCACGGAATTCGACCGTGTGACGGTAGCCCTTCGGCAGCGCGCGCAGAAAAGTCTCGAACCGATCGACGTCGACCTTCCAGCCGGGCGGAAGCTGATAGAGCACCGGTCCGAGGTGCGGGCGAAGATGTGTGGCGTTCTCGAAGAAGCGCGACAGCGGCTCCTGGGGATCCTTCAGCTTCTTCATGTGCGTCAGGAACCGGCTTGCCTTGACCGTGTAGAGAAAGCCTCGCGGCGCCTGGTCGCGCCACTTCGCGAATGTCTCGGGCGGAGGCAGCCGGTAGAAGCTGTTGTTGATTTCGACGGTGTCGAACTGCCGCGCGTAGTGCGCGAACCAATCCTTCTGCCGCAATTCGGCTGGATAGAAATCGCCGCCCCAGTGTCGGTATTGCCAGCCCGAGCAGCCCAGCCGTATCCGCCGCGTTAAATCCATTGCCACCATCTATTTACAGGCAAGGATGCGTCCGATAGAATGACTAACGCGTCAGACTGCTGGTCACCCGCCGCAACCCTGACGCTCCTCCTTACAATCCGGGCCGTTTTCGTTTCTACCGCGCTCCTCCGAATGTCGGCGGGCACAGTCGAGGCCGAGGGCGGTCCCTTCGTCGGCTTGAGGTGTCTGGTGCTCGCAGGCAAGCTGCCCCGTACTCGACTGTTCTGGATGGGCACCGGCGTGCTCTTTGTCACACTCGTCATCGGCGCGGCCGTTGGGCTGCGGATGTTCGGGACAGCTGAGCCAACCCCGGCTCCCTTCTCCGATTTCCTCACCGGGGTCGGCCGCGGGTCGATCAAGGCCGTGGTCATCGAGGGCGACGCGGCCACGTATGAGCACCGCGACGGCAGACGGTTCGCAACGGTCGCGCCGCAGGGCTACTTCGCCGCGAATCCGACCTCGATCTCATCACTGGTTGACCGCGGCATTCGCGTGGACGTGACTTCCGTCCGGCCGTCACGGGTCGGGAGCTTTGGCGCGCTGGCACTGGGCCTGATCTTCTTTGGCTTCGCTGGTCTCGCGCTCTTCCGGGTGATGACGGGCCGCGTGCCGACGCTCGAAAAAGCGCGGACGATCGACCCTGAGGCGGTCACGGTGACGTTCAAGGACGTCGCCGGCGTCGACGAGGCCAAGGACGAGGTGCAGGAGATCGTCGATTTCCTGAAAGATCCGGCGCGCTTCGCGACCATCGGCGGCCGGATTCCGCGCGGCATCCTCCTCGTCGGCCCTCCCGGCACCGGCAAGACGCTCCTCGCGCGTTCGATGGCCGGCGAAGCCGGCGTGCCGTTCATCTCCGCGAGCGGGTCCGACTTCGTCGAGATGTATGCCGGCGTCGGCGCGTCGCGCGTGCGCAAGTTGTTCAAGGAAGCACGCCGCCACGCGTCGTGCATCATCTTCATCGACGAGCTCGACGCCGTCGGGCGCAGCCGCGGCGGCAACTCGCTGAGCCACGAGGAGCGTGAGCAGACGCTCAATCAGCTGCTCGTCGAGATGGACGGCTTCACCCAGTCCGACAGCATCATCGTTGTCGCCGCCACCAACCGGGCGGACATCCTCGACTCGGCGTTGTTGCGTCCCGGCCGCTTCGATCGCCAGGTGACCGTCGGCAACCCCGACCTGAAGGGCCGCGAGCAGATTCTCCGCGTCCACTCGCGGAAGGTTGCCCTCGACGCCGACGTCGATCTGCGGGCGATCGCGCGCGGCACGCCGGGCTTCTCGGGCGCCGACCTGGCCAACCTGGTCAACGAAGCGGCGCTCATCGCCGCGCGCGGCGGCCGAACGACGATCGGGAATTCGGATCTGGATGCGGCCCGCGACAAAGTGCTGATGGGCGTCGAGCGCAAGTCGGTGGCGATGAGCCACCACGAGCGCGTCACCTGCGCCTATCACGAAGCGGGGCACGCGGTGGTCGCGGCGCTGCTGCCGGACGCCGATCCGCTGCACAAGGTCACCATCATCCCGCGCGGCCGCGCGCTGGGCGTGACGATGCAGCTGCCGGAGGCGGATCGCTACACGCACTCCAAGCCGTTCATCGAATCGCAGATTGCGATCCTGATGGGCGGGCGCGTCGCCGAGGAGCTGTTCCTGCGGCAGATGACGAGCGGCGCCTCCAACGACATCGAGCGCGCCACCGAGCTGGCGAGGAAGATGGTGTGCGAGCTCGGCATGTCGCCGCTCGGGCCGGTCCACTTCCGCCGCCCGGCGAACGGCTTCGACAGCGACAACCGTGCCGCCGGCTTCAGCGAGGAGACGGCCCGGCGCGTCGACGACGAGATTCGCGCGCTGGTGATGCGCGGATACGAGACTGCGCGTCAGATCGTCGAACGGCAGCGCCCGGCGGTGAAGGTGCTGGCGGAGGAGCTGCTCGAGGTCGAGTCGGTGGATTCGGATCGGCTGCGGCAGATCGTCGCGCAGCACGTGAAGGCATAGTACTGTTCACTCTTCCGGGTGCTTGGTGCCCTGTCCGTGTTCTGTGTTCGGTTCGGCTTCCGAAATGCAGGGTTCGCCGTTCGGCGCCACGTTCGTTAGGAGTTCTCAACCGATTGACGATGATCGGTTGAGCGTGTGATCGCTTTGCGCCTTATGCTGCTGCATCATTACGGGCCCCGCGCCATTGGCCGGGGCTCTTCCTTTTGTCTTCAGACGCCCTGCCGAAGAAGAACCTCCGTACCGAAGCGTCGCTAAGTGCTCCTCGACTCCCGCGTGACGGCGCGTGGCTACGTTGGCGGAATGCCTCTGCCTGGCGCTTCAGGCGATCCGGCGCATTCGAAACACGAAGCAAAGCGTAGAAAAATCGACGCACGCTGTCAGGCGGCCGAGGGGCGGTGCCCCCGGACTTCGAGAGGCGGTGCCTCCGTACCGAGAGGCGTTACCTCCGGTGGCGAACAAACGGCAACCGCACGTGTTGTGTCCTTTGTGTCGTCTTGTGGCAGTTATTGTCTTTTGAGACTCGTCCTCGATTGGCAACCGCCTCCTGCGCGTTTCAAAAGGTCATTGACACCCTAGCTCGGCTGTGTAAGATCCGCGCTTCATTCAGCGAGTTCAATCAGGCCCGAATTACCCACGTCGATCCGCTGAATACCCGGTCCCGAAATCCGTTCTCTCACAACGGGAAGCCTTTCTGTTTCCCATCATCGGCAGGCCGGCGCACAGGTGAGGGCCAACGGCCGCGAAGGTCGTAGCGAGGAGAAGCACGGTGGCCGACGAGAAGAAGGACTTGACGGTTGGCGCTGCGGGAATTGTGGGGCTCGGCGGCTATCTGGTCGTTCTGGCACTCATCGTCATCATTTCGATCTGGAACGTCGTTCCGCCGTGCGACGTCAGGCGGCTGATTGCCACCGAGTTGACGCCTTCGCAGGTGCTGACCGCTGGCGGTGAGCGGCTCCGCATCCGTGGGGAAGGCTTCGAACTCGGAGTGACGGTTCGAATCGGAGAGACGAAACCGCTGGCCGCGGCGGTGATCAGCCCGCTGGAGATCGTGGTCACGACGCCGAAGCACGCCGTTGGCCGGGTCGCCGTCGTCGTCGAGCGCGAGGGTCTTCCTGCTGTCACGGTACCCGGCGGGCTCGAGTTCGTCGAGAAGCGCCCGACAGCACCCGTTGTCACCAGCGTCACGCCCGCGCAGGTCCTGATTACCGGCGGAGAGCAGGTTCGCGTTCGCGGAGAGCGATTCACTGCCGGCGCTCGAGTCAAAATCGGTGCGGCCGAGCCGGCCGCGGCGCAGTTCGTGAGCCCGTCGGAACTCGTGCTGGCCGCCCCGGCGCAGGCCTCGGGCGTCGTCGATGTGACCGTGCAGCAGGATAGCGGCACATCGACGCTCCCGGCAGGATTGCAGTTCGTTCAGACCCGAACGGCCCCGGCGCCGCTGGTGGTCAGCACGATCGACCCGGAGACCTCGAGCACGGGCGGCGGCGAAGCGGTCTCGATCATTGGCTCCGGTTTCACACCCCAAACCACCGTACGCTTCGGCGGATCGCCTGCACGATCGGTTCACGTGGACGGTTCCCGGTTCATCACGGCGGTGACGCCGATGCACCCTGCGGGAGCCGTCAGCGTGATCGTCGGCAACGAGGAGAACGTGAGCTCGCTCCCCGGCCGATTTAGTTTTCAGTGCCCGGCTCCGTCCGACGGGATGATGGTCCTGCTCGTGCTGTTTGCCGGAGCGCTCGGCGGGCTGGTGCATGCGCTGCGCTCGTTCTTCTGGTACGTCGGTGAGCAGAAGCTCGTGTGGAACTGGGTGCCGATGTACCTGCTGATCCCGTTTGCCTCGTCCGCGCTGGGATTCGTTTTCTACCTGGTGATTCGCGCGGGACTCTACGAGCCGAGCGGCGGTACGGCGTACCTGCTCGTCGGCCTGGCGGCGCTGGTCGGAATGTTCAGCGCCCAGGCCAGCGAGAAGCTGAAGAAGGTGGCGGAAGGCATTTTCACCGAAGCCCCGCGTGGGCCGGACTCGGCGACCCTCAAAGCCTCGACGACGGCCACTGCCACCGTGCTGATGGTCACACCTGCGACCGGTCCGCTCGCAGGCGGAAACACCGTCACCATCGCCGGCAGCGGCTTTGGCCTCCCGTGCTCGGTGCGTTTTGGCGACACGCCTGCGAAGAGCGTCACGATCAAGGACGCGAACACGCTGACGGTTGTCGTTCCGGCGGGGAAGACCGTCGGCGTCGTCGACGTCGGCGTCACGGCGAGCGGCGCGCCGGAGGTCGTACGGAAAGACGCGTACACCTACACCGCGGCCGCCGGAACGCCGGGGGCCACCGGAACCACCGCGCCCACCGGAACGATCACTGGCGTCAGTCCGAACCAGGGTCCTGCGGCTGGCGGCACGCCGGTCACACTCACCGGCAGTGGTTTCGTTGCCGGCGTGTCGGTCAAGTTCGGTCAGGCGTTGGCCACCGACGTGACCGTCACCAACCCGACCACGATCACGGCGAAGACGCCGCCGCAAAAGGCGCCAGGCGCCGTCGACGTTCGAGTGGACAATGGCACGGCGACAGTCGGCATCAGCCCGTCCGGATTCCAATACACGTGACACCTGGAGCGAGCCGGTGATCATTGAACCCGACAACATTCCGTACGACGACCTGCGCACCGACTGCTTCACAGAGGGCGGCTCCCAGCAAGTCATCCCGTTTCTCGGCGCCGGCGTATCCATTTCCGCACGGACGACGCCCGACAACCGCGGCCAGGCCACTGAGCGGGACCCGCGAATCGGCGAAGCACTCCGGGTGTTGAGCGCATCGGGATCCGGCTATCCAGACGCCACCGGTCGCCCGCGTGTGACGCTCGACGAGGCGACGAGGCTGTATGCCGAAATCGCTCTCGAGATGGCGTTCCTCATCCAGCAGACGCGCGAAACGGCGGCGGCGGTGACCGTCGATCAGCTCCTGGATCGCCTCAAGGATGAGACCTACCCCCCGTCCGGAGCAGAACTCGCGGAGTGGCTCTCACGGAGCGCGAGATACGGTTCGTTCGAGGACGTACTGGCGCGCGTGTCGGCGCGGTTGGAGCGTCAGATCGACGAGCAGAACCGGGGAGATCTGCTCACGCTGCTTCGCGCCGTTGCCGGCCTGGCCGGTGTGGCACCGGCATCGTTGCCGGCACTCTCCGCGTTCTTCGAGGCCGTCCGCAGCCGCAAAACGCTCCTCGAGCGTCTGGGCGACATCATGCAGAACAAGGAGCAGCCGACGCCAACGCACCGGATCATCGCCCGGGCTGCGCGCTGGCATCTCATGGCCCCGCGGACGCGGCGCCCCGACCGGCCTGTTCCTGCCGGCGAAGGCCACTACCTGATCATGACCACGAACTACGACCGGTTGATGGAGTGCGCGCTGACGGTGCCGTACGTGGTGCTGACGATGAGCCAGAAGGACTCGACCATCCACGCGCGTTTCGGCAACGTCGATCCCGCGGTCGAGCAGGCGCTCGTCGCGGCGAATCCACCACGGAAGGCACGCCAGTTCACGCTCGACCCGCCGGCACCGGGAAGCGTACCCGGCGCCAGCCATTCGGCCGGCGGGCTGCGCCTGGCGATGCTCTACAAGGTGCATGGCTGCATCACTGACTGGCCGGACGGGCGCGACAGCATCGTCATCTCCGACAACGATTACGTCACCAACATCTCCAAGTTCTCGGACAACGACGGCGTCATTCCCGCATGCGTTGCCGACGTGCTGAGCAGCCGGCGGCGTCCGTACTTTCTCTTTCTCGGCTACAGCCTGCGCGACTGGAACGTACGCGGCATGCTGAAGGGGGTCCGCGCCAAACGCGCGGGAGCCGGGCGCGAGGACGACGAGGATTACGGCGATTACAGCGTGATCAGGAATTTCGGACCGCTCGACGTGACGTTCTTCAAACAGTACAACATCCGGATTCTCCACGAAGATCTGTCGCGATTCAGTGCCAAGCTCGATGAGACCGTTGCCGCGCGCTATGACATCTGATCAGGCGCCGGCCGTGAATCCATTCAGGGGGCTGGACCCGCTCGCAGAAGGCGACGCGATTTACGGTCGCGACAGGGATTTCCTCCTGATGCGCGAGCGGCTCTACTCGTGCAACACAACCCTGCTCTTCGCCGCCTCCGGCGTTGGCAAGACGTCGTTCCTGCGCGCGCGCCTGCTGAAGGCGATCGACGGAGAGGAATTCGACACCTGCTATCACCGCGACTGGGCTGGCAAGCCGCCGCTCGACGCCGTGCTCGGCTCGATTGCGGCGAAGCTGACGGTCACGCTGGCGCCGGACGCGACGCTGGCGTCCGCGCTGGAATCGTACCGGAGGCCGCAGCGCGCGACGCCTTCGCCGGACGCCGCGCTCGAATTGCGGCCACCGCGGGTGCAGACGCGCGAATTCCTGCTCGTCCTCGATCAATTCGAGGAGGTCTTTCAGCATTACGCGTTCAGCGACGATCTGAAGGCGTTTGTGGCGCAGCTCAGCGAGATCATGAATTCCACCGAGCTGCGCGTCCGCATCATCATCTCGATGCGCGACGATTTCCTCGGTCGGCTGTCGGTCTTCGACAACCAGGTTCCGGATCTCTTCAACAACTATTACCGCTTGAAATCGCCAACCAAGGCGCAGGCGATGGAGATCATCGCCCGGACGGCGGAGCCGCGCGGCGTGGACGCCGCAGGCCTGCGTGCGCTGGTGGACGACCTGGCCGTGTTCCGGCGGACTGTGGCGACCCACAAGACCGCCACGAGCCGCCGGCGGGAAGACACCAAAGTACCGTCGGGATGGCGGACCTGGCGGAACAGGTGGGCCAGGCGCGGCCGGCGCCTGCTCGAGGCGTTTTTGCCGATCGGGCGCCAGCGGAAGCCGCAGGTCGCCAGCGTCGATCGGGATTTCGTGGTGCCGCCGTACCTGCAGATCGTGTGTCAGGAGCTGTGGACGCGCGACCCGGATGCGACGACGTCATTCCTCGCGAAATACACGGACCACCGCGCCGGCGACGCCGCGCCGGCCGTGATCCTCAACAGGTTCTGCGAGCGTCAACTGAAGGAGTTGAAGTCAACCGCGGCCCGCGACCTGGCGGCCAAAGCCTTCGATTTCCTGATGACGCGCGACGGCGCCAAGATGGCGTACCAGCTCGATCGGCTGGCCGAGCACATGGACGTGAAGAGGAAGGATCTCAAGCCGGTGCTCGACGCGCTCAGCAACGAGGGAGTCCGCCTGCTGCGGCGTTTCCCTGGTCCTGACGAGTCCTCGTGGTACGAGCTCTATCACGATATGTACGCGCTGATCCTGGATGAATGGAAGCGCGGGTATCACGCGGGGCGCGCGCGGCATCGACGCGTGCAGCTCTGGCTCACCGTCGGCGCTGTCGTCCTGCTCAGCGTCGTTGGCGTACGGGCCTGGACCAACTTCACGGCCATTCGAAACGCGACCGACGACTATCCCTGGCGCAGCTACAACGGACTGCAACGCGCGCTATCGCTGGGAGGCCTGATTCCCAGCAACATCGAGCGGTTGAGCGACGAAGTGTGGGCGCGGTACTGGGACCGCCGTGCCGCGCGGGCCGAGCTCGGCGAGGATCGCGACCGCGCCCTGTTGTTGCGGGCGACTGCGCTGGAAGCAAGACCCACGAGCGAGCGGCAGAACGCAGCCCTGCTGATCGCCGGTGGGGACTACCAGGACGCGCTTGCTGCGACGGTGAACGTCTCCGGAACGCCGACCGCGTTTTTCCTGGCCCGCAATGGCAGGCGGATGCTCGTCGCATCCAACAACGGAACCGCATACGTCCTGGACACGACTGATGTGACGCGGGTGCGCGAGATGGCGACGCTGCGCGACCCGTCCACCGCGGCGTTCCTGAACCGCGACGTGGACGCCACACCACGATTGTTCAAAGCGGCATCGTTTCTGGACGACGATACCTTGATCACGTTGGGTGACGAGGATCGGACGTTGAGATGGTGGCGACCTGGTTCGACCGACGGAGAGTGGCAGGAGACCGTCTGCGCGTCCTCCGTGACGACGTATGTCGAGACCCCGGTGGGCGTGATCCTGGCGCGGAACGGGCAGCTCGAGCGATTCGACGTGGAAAAGGCCGAAGAAGACGACTGTGAGGCTGACGCGCCTGTCGCCGTGCAGGTGTTGGAAGACGCCCCCCCGGCGTTCATCACGTCCTCACGCACGCCGAGAGCTGCCGCGGCCTCCGCGATCTCCGACATGATCTACGTCGCCGACGGCGAGCGGATCCTGGCCGCGACAGACGCCGGCGATGTCTGCGTCTGGAACGTTCGCGCTGCGTTCCGGCGGGGACCCTGCGTCGTGAAAGGGGCGACGTCCGTTCGAATCGATGTGCCGACGAAGCGCATCGCCGCGATCGTCCCGGATCCCGATCCCGATGAAGACTTCCTGGCTACTTTCCGCTTGTACGATTTTTCGGGCCGCCGGATTGGCGCCGAGGTGGACAAGATGGACGGCAGCGAGTCGATCGTATTCAGCCGCGGGCGGGCCTATGCAGTGGACTTCGATACTGTCAGCGGCGTGCTCGACGCCGTCACCGGCGTCGCGGTCCGGGACGCGGCCGGAGCTTTTCCCGGCGACCCCGCGCACGTGTCTCCGACCGGTCAGTTTGTGGTTCCGGGGTCAGACGAGTCGAGGGTGTATGCGGCCGAGCATCGGCTCCAGCAGCCATTCATTGCCGAGAAGACGACCGCCGCCGCGTTCACGCCGGACGGCGCGTACCTGGTGACAGGGTCATCGTCGGGCCGCGTCCGGTTCTGGCGTGCCGCGGCGTTTCGAGAGATCGACCCGGGCCTGCTGGGTCCTGGCGGGGAGGGGCCGCGCATCATGCTCGGCGCCGAACACCGTTGTGCCGCTTACGTCGGGGCTCAGGGCGTAGAGGTGAGAAATCTCGCGAGTGGGCGTATGAGCTCCGTGAAGCCACTCACGGTACGCACGGTGGCCGTCAGTCCCGACTGCCGAACGGCTGCGGTGGTGGGCAATGGTGATGACGTGCGAATCTGGACGGTGGCGTCGGGCGAAACGGTTGGCGTTCCGCTCGCGTGGTCCGGCGGCCGTTTGGTCCCCTTGGTGTTGTTCAGTCCGGACTCGTCGAAGCTGCTCGTCTGGCGTCGTCCCACCACTTCGCGCACAGTGTTTACCGTCGGGCTGTTCACGGGCGCCGGACGTCTGGTGAGCCGTATCGAACCGCGATTGGCAAGCACCGTGGCGCTCGTCCGCGGCATCAGCTTCAGCGCCGATTCGAATTTCGTCATCTTTGCGGTAGGGCGTCAGCCGACCGAGGTGTACTCGGTCGCCGATGGACGCCGCGTGCCCGGCGAGGTTCCACCAGGCGCAGTCGTCGGACGCCACGGCAACAGGCTGGTGATACGTGGCGCGGACGGCGCCTACCTCGTCACGCTGTCGTCGCCGATTCGTTCCCGGCGCCTGACAGAGCGCGACGTCAGTTCCGCCACGTTCAGCGCCGATGGCAGGTACCTGATGGCCATAGAGGCCGGGCGCCTGCGGTTCCTCGACGTGCAGACGGGATCGGCGTTACCGTTCCCGCAGCGGCAGGTCTCGGCGGTGCGGTTCCACCCGAGCGATCCACGCCTCGCGGTGGCGTCGGGAGAAACGGGAGTGCAGCTGGTCGATCTGCGGGAGCAGCGCGCCGAGCCGCGCGGCATCCCCGTGCCAATCGGTTCCCGGGCGTTGCCCGATCGTGACGGCCTGGACAGCGCGATCATCCAGTTCAGTCCCGATGGCGGTGCCGTCATCGCCACGACGCATGAATGGGTTCACCGTCTGATGGTCACCGATGGCGGGCTGCGTGCTCAGGGGAGCCGCCGCTTGTCCAGCGCACGCTTCGGGGCGGCGATGACCGTGCTCGACGAGGATGGAAGCAGGGTCGCGGTGTTGCTCGACTCGCCCACGCGCATCGAAATCGTCGATTTCAACGCCGCACCACCGGCACGCGAGGTACGAACAGCGGCGGAATGGCAACAACGGCTGGGGCTGCGGCTGGAGGAAGGCGAGTTCAGCTACGTCGAGCGGCGCTGAGGCGTCTTCACATTTGAACCTCGAACGCGGAACCGCCAAAGAGGAACGTCGAACCGACCCAGAACACGAACGCGCAACTGAGCACGCGGAAGAGTGCACGATAATTGCTCATGCGCATCCGCGTACTCGTCGTCGGCCTCGGGCCAATCGGTGCCAGCATCGCGCGTCAGGTGGTTGCGCGCAAAGGATTCCAGCTGGTTGGAGCTGTCGACATCGATCCCGCGAAGGCCGGGTTGGACGCAGGCAGCGTGATCGGCGTCGAACAGACCCTGCGCGTCAAGGTGACCAGCGACATCGGCAAGACAATCAAGTCGGCCAGGCCCGACGTCGCCGTGCTGTGCACCAGCTCGTCGCTGAAATCGGTCATCGGGCAGTTCGAAGAAGTTCTCAAGTATCGCGTTCCGATCGTCACCACCACTGAAGAGGCGGCGTATCCGTCGCGGTCCAATCGCCGCCTGGCCGCGCGCCTCGACGCGGCGGCGCGCAAGGCAAAGGTGGCGGTGCTTGGTACCGGGGTCAACCCCGGCTTCACCATGGACGCGCTGCCGATCGCGCTCACCGCCGTCTGCGAGCGCGTCACGTCGATCGAGGTGCTGCGCGTGCAGGACGCACGCGTCCGTCGTCTGCCGTTCCAGCAGAAGATCGGCGCCGGCCTCACGACGGAGGAGTTTGCCCGCCGCGTCGCCGCCGGGACCGTTCGTCACGTCGGCTTCACCGAATCGATCCAGATGATCGCGGACGCGATGAACTGGAAGCTTGACCGCGTCACCGACGACATCGAGCCGAAGATCGCGGACACCGACGTGGCGAGCGAGCTGCTGTCGGTCCGCGCCGGCCAGGTGTGCGGCCTCATTCAGCGTGGAACCGGCTACGTTGGCGGCGAGCCGCTGATCCGACTGCGGCTGGAGGCCTATCTGGGCGCCCCTGAATCGTACGAATCAGTGCTGATCGAAGGATCCCCGCGGATTCATTCGCGCATCGAGGGCGGCGTGCACGGCGACATCGCCACCGCGTCGATGGCCGTGAATTCGATTCCGGCGGTGATCGCGGCGGCGCCGGGTTTCAGAACGATGCGCGATTTGCGATTACCATCGTTCCATGGCGGCGCATAGCCTCGTCATTCGGGAGGCTCTCGAACAGGACGTTCCAGGAATCCTGGCCATCTATAACGACGTCATCGCCACATCGACCGCGGTGTACCGCGAGGATCCGGCTTCCCTCGACGATCGCCTGCAGTGGTTCAACGCCCGTCGCGAGCAGGGGTATCCCATCCTCGTTGCCGCCGGTGATTCCGGCATTCTCGGGTTTGCGTCCTACGGAGACTTTCGGAGCTGGCCGGGATATCGCTTCAGCGTCGAACATACCGTCCATATCCGGGCCGACGAGCGCGGCCGCGGTGTGGGAACGACGTTGATGCAGGCGTTGATCCGGCGCGCGGTCGAACAGGACAAGCACGTCATGATCGGCGGCGTGGATGCCGACAACGAGCCGTCGCTGCGATTTCACGAGCGGCTGGGATTCATCCGCGCCGCGCGCCTGCGGCAGGTCGGGTTCAAGTTCGACCGCTGGCTCGATCTCGTCTTCGTTCAGCGCATCCTGACCGCCACATGACCGATCGGCCCTCGGAGATCGTGCTCCTCAAGCTGCCCGAACAGGATCCGGGCTCGTCCGCCGAAGCGCCGGCGAAGACGGAGCGGTTCGTGATGATGGATCGTCACGAGCTGTTTCAGACGCTTGGCATGGTCTCGCGCGAGCGGTGGATGGAGAACTTCGCGCAGCTGCTGCAGCAGCCGCAGCTCGACGAGGCAGGGGTGCGCGAGGCGCTGCTTCATCGTGGATTTTCGTCGCGCGAGATCGACGACCAGCTGGCGGCGGCGCGCCGCAAGTACGCGGTCATGACGTCGAAGCCGACCTCCTGGGAACACATCACGCGGATTGGCTACCGCAATCCCGAAGGGCAGCAGATCGTCCGGAAGACGAATGCCGGCGGACCGCAGGGACAGCGCATCTTCGTGCTGCGATGCACGGTCTGCGGTCATGAGTACGGCGCATATGGGATCGATGCCGACATCCGCCGCTGTCCGGCGTGCCAGGAAGGGCCGTCCGGATTGCCCGTGCCGCCCGACGAATGAGCGCGTTCGACCTGGTGGTCTTCGACTTCGATGGCACGCTGGCCGATTCGGCCAGCGGCATCGCCGCCTGTCTGAGCGCGGCTTTCGAATCCTATGACCTCCAGCCGCCGCCGCCCGACGAGGTGCGCCGGCGAATAGGGTTGAGCCTGGAGGAAGCGATTCGCCAGTTGATCCGCGATCGCCGCGACGTCGACATCGACGCCGTTGCGGTCCGTTACCGGGAACTGCATCCGACGGTTGCGGCGCCCGCGACGACCCTGTTTCCGGGTACACGGGAAATGCTCTCGGCGCTCGAAAGCGCCGGCATCACGCTGGCCCTCGTGAGTCAGAAGGCGAGGCGAACGCTGGCGCAGGCGCTCGTCCAGTTCGCCATCGAGCAGTGCTTCAACGTCGTGCTCGGATCAGACGACGTGACGGCGGCGAAGCCGCATGGGGCGATGTACGAGCGCCACATCATCCCGGTGTGCGGAGATCCCGCCCGCGACCGTGTGCTCGTCGTAGGGGATACCGACATCGATCTGCGGTTTGCGGCGAATATAGGCGCGCGCAGTTGCTGGGCCGAGTATGGCTACGGTCACCGTGCAAGCTGCCGCGCACTGAACCCGGCATACACGATCCCGCACATTGCGGCCCTGCCGTCGGTGTGCGGCCTCGCTGGTTCCTGATTCGATTTACTTCTTCGCGGGCTGCACCCAGACGCGGCGGCCCTGCTTCAGGTTGTACAAGTATGTGCGGTTGCCGGTCAGCAGGGCCTTGTATGGCGGCGTCCATCGGCTGATGGAAAACCGATCGTATTTCGGAACGACAACCGTTGACCCGTCGGCGAGACGCAGGTTGGTGCCCCCCTCTGCGCCGACGACCCGCGTCAGGTACGCCGGGTTCCTCGGATAGACGCCTTCGACGTGCTTGACTGGAATCTCTTCACCGCCCACGAACAACCAGGCGGCGGACACCCGCTGACCGTTGACGTCCACGTCCCGCATCACCACGAGCACGTCCGCCGCAACGAGGGCCGACGTGCGGTTGGCGAGCAGCCAGCTCGAACCGCCATTCAACCGGAGGAGGTGTTCATCCTTCTCGGCAATCGAGTCGGGGAAGTAGTCCACCTTCTCCATCGTCTGCGCCGACGCTGCGCCGGCGCACACCGTCAGCACCACCACGCCGACCGCCGTCCGCACGCTGGAACTCCGCATACGCATCCTCCGGGTCAGCTCGAGAGCCTGGCGGAAGTATACGGGAGGTAGGAGGTAGGAGGTAGGAGGTAGGAGGTAAGAACTCCAGCCAGCGGATCAACGGCGCCAGTAGATAACGCTCCAGATGTTGGAGAAGTCATCGGTCCACGCCCGCCCGTCGTCCGCGCGCAGGGTCGCCCATCGCTTGTCGGCGGCCACCGTTCCGAGCGCCGTTTCGGAACGCGCGAGCACCGCCCAGTGCGATGCGAACTCTCCCTTTTCTTGCCTGGTTTCCTGCTGGAGCTGGACACGGCCGACCAGCCCGAGCTCGCGCATCACGCGCGCGACCACCGACTGCAGATTCAGGTGATTGTTCGAGATGTGAATCGCGAGGACGCCGTCCGGCTCGAGGCGCGAGAGGTAGACCTCGACGGCTTCACGGGTCAGCAGATGGATGGGGATTGCATCCGAGCTGAACGCGTCGAGCACGATGACGTCGTGCATGTCGGAGCGCTGCTGCAGCGTCAGCCGCGCATCGCCGATGATGACCTGACACGTCGCGCCACACGTCGCAAGATGGGTGAAGTACCGGCGATCGCGAGCGATCCGTTCGACCTCGGGATCGATCTCATAGAAGGTCCATCGTTGGTCTGATCGCGCATACCAGGCAAGCGTTCCCGTGCCGAGGCCGACGGCGCCGACGGATTGATCCCGTTTGCCGGACCGGGATTCCAGGAGCTGGCCGATCGGACTCTTGCGGTAGTAGTACGTCAGCGGTTCGGGCGACCCGATGTGCTGCCTGCCATGAACCGTCGTTCCATGAAGAAGGGTGTAGGCGCGCGGGTCATCTTCCGCCATGACCCTGTAGGTCCCGAAAAACGTGCGCGACGCATAGGCGACGTCGCCGTGGCCGCGGCCGCCGATGACGCCGTAAAGCCCCAGCATCAGCAGCACGCAGATGCCGAACCGGCGGCGTTCGCGCGAAATACTGAAGCTCACGAGCACGGCGCCCAGCAGGAAGCCCCAGGTCACCATCGCCAGGCGCCTGCCGTCGCCGGCCGGCCATGTGAGCGCGACGATGGTCATCACTGCAACGAGCGTGGGATGAATCCACCACCGCCATCTGCCCAGCAGCGGCTGCACTCCGTCGCGGAACGTCAGCAGCAGTATCCCGCACGCGAGCACCAGCGGGTACTCGATGACTCTGTCGAACAGCACCGGCGCGACCAGCGTGTTGAACACGCCGCCGAGCGCCCCGCCGATCGCCAGCGAGAGGTAGAAGTCTGTCAGGCGCGACGTGGCCGGACGATCGCTGGCGAGGGCGCCGTGGCAGAGCGTGGCGATCACGAAGAACGCAATGAGGTGTGAAGCCGCCATCGGTGGCAGCGGCAGCCGTGCCTCGCTGGCGAGCAGCCAGACCAGATACAGCAGGACCAACGGGAAGAAGCGATTACAGACCGCAACGAACCGCGTCGCATACGTGCTGAATGTCACCACGAAGGTGATCAGATACAGCGCGAGCGGAATCACCCAGAGTAAAGGAACCGCGGCGACGTCCGTTGTCAGATAGGCCGTGACGGCGAGCATGAGGCTCGAGGGCACGAACGCCAGCGCGATCCATCGGAGGCGACGCCCCCAGGTCACGTCCTCGGTGGGGTCCGCCGCGCTCGCCGGTGCCGCCGCGCCGGCCGTGCGCCGCCACATCACAATCGCACACACGACCGTCAACACGACGGCCGCCGAATAGCCGATGCTCCACACCCGCGTCTGAGTCGAGAGCGCCAGTGCCGGTTCGATGAGGGTCGGGTAGAGGATCAGCGACGCCAGGCTGCCGACGTTGCTGGCGGCGTAGAGAAAGTACGGGTCTACCGGCGCGCGCTGATTGGCCGACGCGAACCACCGCTGCAGCAGCGGCGCGCTCGTCGCGAGCACGAAGAACGGCGCCCCCACCGAAATCGCGGACAGCCGGAGGACGGACGAGATCGGCTCGCCCTCCGGCGACATATTGGCCACCGCGATGGGGAGGGTGACGATCGGCAGCGCCATCACGATCAGGTGCACGGCGGCCTGTTGCCACGGTTTTCGCAGCTTGACCAGCGAATGGCTGTAGGCGTAGCCGGCCAGCAGCGCCGACTGGAAAAACAGCATGCACGTGGTCCACACGGCCGGCGAGCCGCCGAACCGCGGCAGCAGCAGCTTCGCGAACATCGGCTGCACGAGGAACAGCAGCAGCGCGTTGACGAACATGGCTGCCGCGAAGAGGAGTGTCATAGGGTTGCGCACGGTGGCGCATTCTGTTTATCGGCTGCTGCCCGGGTCGCTGTAACCGTCCCGGCGCGTTTTTCCGGCGGCTGCGTTAGGATTCCCACATCATGCTCCTCGCGCAAGGCCTCGGCGAGTACGGGATGCTCGTGGGTCAGAAGGGCGGCTCGGGCGGCGATTCGTCGACCGTCCGCGACATCGTGCAGGGCATCCAGAATTTCGTCGAGAACGCGACCCCGACGCAGTGGGCGATGATCGGCGGCGGCCTTTTCCTGTTGTGGTTTGTTTTCCTCCGCCGCCGGTAGCGGATCCAGGTGTGAGGGACGTATGAAGACGAGCACAGGCACTCCCGCCGCCGCCAGCCTGGCTGCCGCATGTACATTCGTGATCACTCTGTCGGCGCAGACGATTCCGCGGACGCCGTGGGGCGATCCCGATCTTCAGGGGACCTACACGAACAGCAACGAGAGCGGCATCCCGATGGAGCGGCCTGTCGAGTTCGCCGGCAAGCGGCTCGAAGAAGTGCGGCCGGCCGATCTCGCGCGGCTGATGGCCCAGCGCGCCGAGCAGGTGCGAAAGACCGCCGTGGTCATCGGCGGCACGACGGACAACGACACCGGCGCCGGACCGCCGCACTGGTACGAAAACTACAACCCCGCGAACAGTCGCGCGTGGATGATTTCAGATCCGCCGGATGGCAGGATGCCAGCGCAGACTGAGGATGCGAAACGCCGTGCGGCGGCCGTGCGCGCTGCCCGCCGCGGCGGCGACGGCTATTACGTCGGTCCGTTCGACAAGCCGTCGGATCTGTCGCTGTACGTCCGCTGCATCACGCGTGGACTCCCCGGGTCGATGATGCCGGCGATTTACGGCAACTCCTACGACATCACGCAGGCGCCCGGCTTCGTGGCCATCCGCTACGAGATGGTTCATGAGACACGGATCATCGCGCTCGACGGGCGCGCTCACGCGCCGCCGGCGCTCACGTGGCATATGGGCGACGCGCGCGGGCGTTGGGAGGGCGATACGCTGGTTGTGGAAACCACGAACCTGATCGAGGCGTCGGCGTTTGGCGGCGCCTCCGAGCGGCTCAAGATCACCGAGCGCTTTCGTCCCACCTCCCGCAACACCATCGAGTGGTCGGCGACGTTCGACGACCCGTCAACCTGGGTACGGCCCTGGACCTTCGGGATGCGCCTGACGCGAGACAACTCGCAGCAGGTGTTCGAGTACGCCTGCCACGAGGGGAACGAGGGCCTGCGGGGCATTCTGAGCGCCGCGCGCGCCGCCGAGAGGAAGTAGGTGCGATCGCTCGCCTCGGTCGTCGTCGCCGTCGCGGTCGCCGCGCCACTGGCCATGCACGCGCAAGGCGGCGGAGGCATTTCTCCGGGAACCGTCAGACGGGCCGATCCGATCAAGGCAGAGGAGGTCCCGGCGCGCAAGCGGCCCGCGTCGATCCCGCCGCGCGGAACCTACAAGCCGCCGCGCACGCCGTGGGGCGATCCGGATATCTCCGGCGCGTACAACAACAGCGACGAGAGCGGAATTCCGTTCGAGCGGCCCGAAGAATTCGCCGGCCGCCGCCTGGAAGACTTCACGAGGGCGGAGCTCGCAGCGCTGACCAAACAACGGCAGCAGCAGACGATCGAACGCGCGCCCGGGCTGAGCGAGTTTCCCGGCGCGACGAGCCCGATGCACTGGTTCGAGAACTACTTTGCCGCCAACAGCCGGGCCTGGCTCGTCTCCGACCCGCCCGACGGCAAGGTTCCCCCGGTCACGGACGAAGGCCGGAAGCGGGCGGCCGATCGCGCCGCCGCACGAAAGGGGAGAGGTCCGGCCGATTCATGGGAAGACCGCAGCCTGTACGACCGTTGCATTACGCGCGGCGTCCCCGGGTCGATGATGCCGGCGATCTATGGCAACTCGTATCAGATCCAGCAGGGTCCCGGCGTCGTGACGATTACCTACGAGATGGTGCACGACACGCGCGTCATCCCGCTCGATAACCGTCCGCCGCTCTCATCGAAGATCCGCCAGTATCTCGGCGACGCCCGCGGGCGCTGGGACGGCAACACGCTCGTCGTCGAGACGGTCAACTTCAACGACCGGGTGCCCTATCGCGGATCCAGCGACCAGCTTCGCATTGTCGAGCGCTTCACGCCGATCGGTCCGGACACGCTCGAGTGGTCGATTACGTTCGATGATCCGCGAACGTGGACGCGGCCGTGGACGTTCGTGATGAACCTGACGCACGACGAGTCGCAGCCGCCGTTCGAGTATGCGTGCCACGAAGGCAATTACGGGCTGCGGAACATTCTGTCCGCGGCCCGTGCGGAGGAGCGGATGCGCGCGATTGCCATCGAGCAGGCCAAACCGCGATAACTCCCAACCTCCAATTTCCAACTCCCAAACGGACTTCATTGCTGGTTTTGAGTCGTTGGGAGTTGGGCGTTGGGAGTTTTTGACTTGCGCGCCAGCCAATAGAGCGTGACCGGCTGGTGCCCTTCTTCCTCGACGTCGAAGCCGGCGCCATGGAGCTCGGCGCGCCAGCGCGCCGCATCCGGGCGGAAGTGATGCGCCATCGGCGGCGACACCAGCCATGTCCACCAGTCGGTGTTGACGATGAGCAGCAGGAATTCGCCGTGCGCCTTCAGGACGCGGGCGACTTCGTGCAACGCTTTCGTCCGTCCCTCCCGGCCGAGATGGTCGATCATGTACGAGCTGACCACGGCGTCGAACGAGGCGTCGGCGAACGGCATTTGGCGCGCGTCGCCGGTGCGCACGTCGGCGCGGTCCGCGGCGCCGGCAATCTGCGCGTTCTTCATGAAGCGCGCCGGCGTGTTGTCGTCGATGCCCATGTACCCGTCGTAAATATCGAGTGCGGTGACCGTCGCGCCGGGCCTGGCGAGCAGCACGCCAACCGCCGCCCTGCCCGACCCGGCCCCGGCGTCGAGCACGCGGCCGGACCCGGCCTGGAGAAAGCGTTCCGTCGGCAGAGTCATCGGCTTGTTGATGCCCCAGACGACGTTCGTCACATACAGGGCCGCCGCCGACCAGACGATGACGACCGCCGACACGACTGTCACCCACGCGCGCCATCGGCGCCACGTTGCGACGGCGGCGAGCGCGATGCCGATGGCCAGTGGGATGGCGAAACCGTAGGCGATGGGCCAGCTGTAGCCGAATTCGTACTCGAAGATGTTGAACATGTGGGGACGATACGCGTCAGCCGCTGAACCGGCCATGAACGCGGCGTTCAGCTGGCGTTCAGGAAAGGCTTCGAACAATGCAGAATGCAGAATGCAGAATGCAGACGGTTCGGTTCGTCATCCTGAATTCTGAATTCCGCATTCTGAATTCGAGCCTATGCGAGTCCTTATCGTTGACGACGAACCGGCGTTGTCGGAGCACCTCGCGCGGGCTCTCGGTGACGCCGGCTATGCCGTCAACGTGGCGGCGGACGGCGAGCAGGCGGATTTTGCCGTGCGAACCGAATCGTACGACGCAGTGCTGCTCGACCTCGGTCTCCCCCGGATCGACGGGCTGACGCTGCTGCGCGGCTGGCGCGAGTCCGGCCTCAGTGTGCCGGTCCTCGTGCTGACGGCGCGCGGCAGCTGGCACGAGACGGTGGACGGCATCGACTCCGGCGCCGACGACTACGTGGCGAAGCCGTTCCGGATGGAAGAGGTGATTGCGCGGCTTCGCGGCCTCATCCGCCGTGCTGCGGGCCACCCGCAGCAGCTGCTGCGCTGCGGCGGCGTGGCGCTCGATCCCCGTCTGGCTCGCGTCACAAAACATGGCGTGCCGGTCAAGCTCACGAGCCACGAGTTTCGCGTGCTGTCGTATCTGATGCACCATCGCGACCGCGTCGTGTCTCAGGGTGAGCTGACGGAACACATCTACGCACAGGATTTCGACCGCGACTCGAATACCGTCGAAGTGTTCATCGCGCGGCTGCGGCGCAAGCTCGGCTCCTCCCTGATCGAGACGGTACGCGGTCTCGGTTACCGGCTTGGCACGTCGGAGCCGCCGCGCGGCGAAGGCGGCGCGCCGTGACGCTGTCGCTGCGCACGCGCGTGCTGCTCGGCGCCATTCTGTGGACGATCGGCCTCGTCGTGCTGTCCTTCGTCATCATTGCGGCGGTCTTCCACTTTGCGCCCGATCTCCCGGTGCTCGGCAAGCGTGGGTCGATTCACTTCATCTGGTCATCGCATGCCTTCCTCCTCGTCGTCACCGCGGTCATCGCCATGGCCGGCGGCGCGTTTCAGGTCCGCCGCGGGCTGGCCGGAATCGCCCAGTTGCGCGAACGCCTGGCGGCCGTCCATCACGGTGTTGAATCGCGTCTTGGCGGCAATTACGCGACGGAGGTGCAGCCGCTCGTCGACGATTTGAACGCGCTCATCGAGCAGCGTGAGCGGGCCGTCCAGCGCGCGGTGGCGAAAGCAGGCGACCTCGCGCACGGTTTGAAGACGCCGCTCGCCTTGCTCGCGCTGGAAGCCGAACGCGCGTCCGCGGCCGGGCAGGCGGACCTGGCAGCCGCCATCCGCGAGCAGATCGACCGCATGCGCCGGCAGGTCGACTATCACCTCGCGCACGCGCGCGCCGCCGCATCGGGTGCGACCGCCAGCGTCCGCACGTCGGTCGCCGAGTGCGCGGAGGGGCTGGCGCGGACGTTGCCCCGGCTCTACGCCGACCGGACGCTCGCCATCGACGTGCGGGTGGATCCGTCCCACGCGGTTCGCGTCCAGCGTGAAGACCTCGATGAAATGCTCGGCAACCTGCTCGACAACGCCTGCAAATGGGCAGGTGCCCGCATCGTAATCGCCTCCGCGCGCACCGGCGACATGCTTGCGATTACCGTGGACGATGACGGTCCGGGCCTTCCGGCGGAGATGAGGGAGAAAGTGCTGCAACGGGGCGTCCGGGCCGACGAGAAGGCGGCCGGCTCCGGTCTTGGCCTGGCGATCGTTCGCGATCTGGCTGAGGTCTATCAGGGCACGATTGCGCTCGACGCGTCGCCTGCCGGCGGCCTCCGAGCCACGCTGAGGTTGCCTGGGTAGCCTGGGCAACCCAGCGACCCCAGGTACCTATTCCGCAGCCAGTTCGTCGAGCATCCGCTTCTGCCACGCTGCGGTCGTGTCGATGGCGTTGAAGGTGAACACGTGCAGGCCGTGCACCCGCGCCGCCGGGTCTTCGATGATCGGCGCGAGCGAGCGGAGAAACGCGTCCGGTCCGAACGATCCGGCGGAGGCGATGTGGCCGAGCAGACCGGTGTTCTTGGAGAGATAGCGCGCCGAATCCGCGACCCCGATCTGCGTCGCGATGCGCATCAGCTTCGTCAGCTCGACGACGCCGGGAACGCCGAGGTAGAGCGGCAGGCCGACTCCTTCGCGCCGAACCTTCAGAATCCATTCCCCGACCTCGTTCGGGTTGAACGCCATCTGCGTCGCCATGGTCTGGGCGTGCGGCTGCTTCTCCTTCAGCGCCCGCATCAGCGCGTCGTTGGGAATGGCGGAATGGCCTTCCGGGTAGGCGGGCACGCCGATCTCGTCGAGCGGCTGGCCGGATTCCGCGACCGCGCGAACGAGGTCGACGCCGTCCTTGAAGCTGCCGATCGCGTCACCATCGCCGCCGACGACGAACACCTTGTTCATGCCCGCGGCTCTGATTCGCGTGAGCAGCTCGCCGAGATGCGACCGGTCGCGAACCAGCTTCGATGACAGGTGCGGGATGACGTCGTAGCCCCGGCCGGTGCGCGTCAGCCATTCCGCCAATTCCACCGTCGCGTCGATCCCTTTCGCCGGCGACGCGGTGACGGTCACGGTCGATCCAGCGGGCAGGGCTTCCGATTTTTCCTGAATTCCCTTCAGCGGAATGATCTCGAACTTCGACTTCCTGACGACGGCCGTCAGCGCCGCGCGCTGCTCCGCCGAGAGCGTTGCCTTCTCTTTCGTGCCAAACGGCCACAATGCCATCCGCTTATGCTAATCCGAAATCACGGGAGGTAACGGAGGGGACGGAGGGAACGGTTTCACAGGAGCAACGGAGGAACGGAGACGAACGGAGTTTCGAACCACGAAGGTCACGAAGGTCACGAAGAGACAGTGGGCCGTTCGATGGGCCGCCGTCACGGCTGTCGGCGCGCGGCGCGCGCCGACCCATCGGACGGCCCGACGGTCGGCTTCGTTACTTCGTTGCTACAGTGGAGCCGG
>JAICQE010000203.1 GCA_025938035.1 Vicinamibacteria bacterium | reverse complement strand
GACACGTCAAAGTGATTCTTCATGTAGCCGAACGAGCCGGCCATGCCGCAGCAGCCGGCATCGGGATCGACTACGCTCGCGCCGGGGATTCGAGCAAGCAGCGCCTTCGCGGGTGCGAGGTCACCCATGGATTTCTGATGGCAGTGACCGTGAACGACGATGCGCGAGGGACCTGAGGTGAGCGGCAGATTGGCTCGCCCGGCTCGCACTTCCCCCTCGAGCCACTCCTCAAAGAGTCGCGCGCGGCTCGCGACAACGCGCGCGTCCTCACGCTCCTGGCCTGTGAGGAGGTCAGGCGCGTCCTCGCGGATCGCGGAGAGACAGCTCGGTTCGAGAAAGACGATCGTGGGGCGGACCCGGTCGGGTCCGCCTGGCGCGCCTGACAAGGCGCGCCCCACGATCGAGGAAGAAGGGACGTAGTGTCCGCCTTCAGGCGGACCTCGCGGCTCGCCGGAACTCCTCGAGCAGCTGGAGCGTCACGGGTCCGGGCGTTCCCGTCCCAATCGCGCGATCATCAACCGTCACGATCGGCACTGCCTCGCGCGTCGTGCTGGTCAGAAACGCCTCGTCCGCGCCATAGAGGTCGTTATCTCTCAACGCCGCCTCGCGCACGCTGATGCCGTTCGCGTTTCCGATCTCGAAGATGAACTCGCGTGTGATCCCTGGCAGAAGTCCGGCATCGAGCGGCGGTGTCAGGACGACCCCGTCCTTGACGATGAAGAGGTTTGCGGTCGTGCACTCGGTGAGCTCGCCGCGGTAGTTGCGCATCACGCCTTCGAAGGCGCCGCGCTTCAGCGCCTCCTGCATCGCCAGCGCGTTGTTCATCAGGTTGTTGCTCTTGATCTTCGGGTTCACCGATCCCGGGTGGTTGCGGACGATGTCCACGATGGCGACGCCGACGCCGTCGCGATAGGCCGCGGCCGGTGGATCGACCTGCGGCTTCACGATGATGACGAGGCTGTGAGTGGGTGTGGCTTTCGGATCATAGGTCAGCTCGCCGACGCCGCGGGTGACGAGCACACGCACATACGCCTCTTCAGCCAAACCGGCGCGGGCCATCGTCTGGCTGATCGCGTCCAGCAGATATTCGTCCGTGAACGGAAGATCGAGCGCGATCATGTGCGCTGATCGGCGCAGACGACCCGCGTGCCGGTCGAAGAGGAAGAGCCGCTGGTTGTAGGTGCGCAACGTCTCGTACACGCCCTCGCCGTACAGGAAGCCGTGATCGAAGACGGAGACGACCGCCTCGCGCTCGCCGCTGATCTGCCCGTTGACGAATACGGTCGCTGCCATCTGATCCCTGATCCCTGGTCCCTGATCCCTGATCCCCGCTTGATAGTAGTACACTCCGCGCAAGCGTGCGCATTCTCACTGCCGCGCAAATGCGCGAGGCGGATCGGTTCACAATTGAAGACATCGGCATTCCATCGCTCGTGCTGATGGAGAACGCCGGCCGCCAGGTGGTGGCGGCGATGGAGGCCGCCTACGAGCGGCAGCTGTCGGGCCGGATCGCCGTGCTCTGTGGCCGCGGCAACAACGGCGGCGACGGCTTTGTCGTCGCGCGAACGCTGCTGCAGCGCGGTGTCGATACCGCCGTCTTCGTGATCGGCGCGGTCGCCGACGTGCGCGGCGACGCGCGGACGAATCTGGACATCCTTGGCCGGCTCGGCGTCACCGTCGTCGAGATTGCCGACGAGCAGAGCTGGGAGCTGCACTTTTCCGAGATTTCCCAGTGCACCCTGATCGTAGACGCGATTCTCGGGACCGGCTTGAAGTCCGCGGTCGGCGGCATGCTGGAGACGGTGATTGCCGATGTGAACGCCGCGGACCTGCCGATCGTTGCGATCGACCTGCCGAGCGGCCTGTCCGCGGATACGCCGCAGCTGCCCGGCGACTGCGTCAACGCCGCAATGACGGTCACGCTGGCGGCGCCCAAGCTGCCGCTGGTGCTGCCGCCGGGAGAGGCGCATGCCGGGGACGTGGTCATCGCCGACATCGGTATTCCGTACGAGGTCATCGAGGGATTGGACGGTCCGCACGTGGAGCTGCTGACCCCCGAGCAGCTGCGGGAGCTCATCGAGCCAAGGACCGCCGATTCGCACAAAGGCGATTTCGGGCGTGTGACGGTCGTCGCCGGCTCCGTCGGCAAGACCGGTGCGGCATTCCTCGCCGGAATGGGGGCGCTGCGCTCTGGCGCCGGCCTGGTCACAATTGCCACTCCCGCAAGCTGCCTGCCCGTTGTGGCGTCGCTGGCGGCGGAGCTGATGACCGCGCCGCTGCCGGAGAAGGAGGGCAGCGTGGCCGTCGGAGCGCTCGACCGTGCCCTCGAGCTGCAGCACGACATCATTGCCTGTGGCCCTGGCCTCGGCCGCACGTCCGAGGCATCTGCGTTTGTACGCGCCCTCGTCGACCGCGCGACGGTGCCGCTCGTGCTGGACGCGGATGCCCTGACGCTGCTGGCGGAGGAACCCGGACGGCTGCTCGGCCGCGATGATCGTGACGTGATCATTACGCCGCATCCCGGCGAGATGGCCCGCCTGGCTGGGATGTCGATCGACGAGGTTCAGGCCAATCGCCTCGAGGTGGCCGCCGATTTCGCGACGACGCGCCGCGTTTACGTGATCCTGAAGGGGCACCGCACGGTTATCGCGACGCCGGCCGGACGAGTCTTCATCAACCCGACGGGGAATCCGGGAATGGCGACGGCCGGAACCGGCGACGTGCTGACGGGCATGGTTGCCGCCTGGCTCGCGCAGCTGCTCGACGCGGAAGCCGCCTGCAGGATCGCGGTGTTCCTGCATGGCGCGGCCGGCGATCTCGCGGAGGCGGACTGCGGCCAGGTAGCCATGACGGCGACGGATCTGCTCGAGCACATCGGCGGTGCGGTTGCTGCGCTGTTGAATCGCGGCCAGCCGGAACAGGCCGGTTAGTTGGTGCACACGACCCGCTCGGAGCAGGAGACCGCGGCAGTCGCGAGAGCGTTGGCCGACGACCTTCGGGCTGGCGACGTCCTGCTGCTCTCGGGAAATCTTGGCGCCGGGAAGACGGCCTTCGTCAGAGGCCTTGCGGAAGGCCTGGACATCGATCCGCGGGAGGTCAGCAGTCCGACGTTCACACTCGTTCATGAATATCGCGGTGGACGACTGGCGCTCTATCACGTCGATCTCTACCGGCTCGATCGCGCCGCAACGGACGATCTCGGGCTCGACGAGCTGGGCGTGGACAACGGTGTGCTGGCGATCGAGTGGCCGGACCGACTGACACATGCGCTCGAAGGCGCGAGGCCCGTTCGCATTGAAATCGTGGACGACACGACACGGAGGATCAGCATTGGCGAGGAATAGCATCGGATTGGCGTGCGCGATCACGCTGTTGATCGGTGCGCTGCCATCCGCCCAGAACGTCGAGAGCGGACGGAAGGCGTTCGTCACGCGCTGCGCCTCGTGCCACGGAACGGATGGCAACGGCGGAGAACTTGGGCCGGCCATCGCCGCGCGAGCGATTCTCCGCACGGACGACGAGCTGCGGATGGTGCTGCGGGCCGGGTTTCCCGCTGCAGGCATGCCGCCCTTCTCGACACTCTCCGACGCCGAAGCGGCCGATCTCGTGTCTTTCGTCCGCACGCTGAAGCCGCGAACGAGCACTGTGCCGGTCCGGTCGCCGTTCACGCTCTCCGATGGCCGTGTGCTCGACGGATGGGTCCTGAATCGGACGCATGGCGATGTACAGGTGCTCGACGCCAAGCAGCGCATCCAGCTGCTGCGGCCCGAAGGCAACCGCTATCGAGCGGTCACCTCGCAGGCCGACTGGCCGTCGTACAACGGCGGCCCGGATGGCAGCCGCTACAGCCCGCTGGCGCAGATCGACCGCAGCAATGTCGAACGGCTGGCGCCGAAGTGGATGTTCACCCTGCCGAACACGTCGCGCCTGCAGGTGACGCCGGTCGTGGTTGGAGGCGTGATGTATGTGACCAGCGCGAACGAGTGCTGGGCGATCGACGCCGGCAGCGGCCGGGAGATCTGGCGATATCAACGTCCACGGACGAAGGGACTCATCGGCAATGCCGCCGGCGGCGTGAACCGCGGCGTTGGAGTCGCCGGCGATCGATTGTTCATGGTCACGGACCACGCCCATGTCATTGCGCTCGATCGCCACACCGGCGCGCTGCTCTGGGACACCGAGATGGCGGACTGGCGGCAGAACTACAACGCGACCGGTGCGCCGCTGCCGGTCGGCAATCTCGTCATCACCGGCACATCGGGTGGCGACGAGGGCGTGCGCGGTTTCGTGGGCGCCTACGATCAGGCGACGGGGAAGGAAGCGTGGCGCTTCTGGACGGTGCCGGCGGCCGGCGAACGTGGCTCGGAAACGTGGCAGGGAAAGGGCATCGCACACCCGGGTGGAAGCACGTGGATGACCGGCGCCTACGACCCGCAGCTCGACACGGTCTATTGGACCGTGGGTAATCCAGGCCCGGATCTGATCGGCGACGACCGCCTCGGCGACAACCTGTACACGGACTCCGTGGTTGCGCTCGACGCGAAGACGGGCGCGTTGAAATGGCACTTCCAGTTCACGCCGCACGACGTGTGGGACTACGACGCCCAGGAGCCGACGGCGCTCGTGGACACGACGTGGCAGGGGAAGCCGCGCAAGCTGCTGGTGCAGGCGAACCGCAACGGCTTCCTCTACGTGCTCGATCGCACCACGGGGGAGTTCCTCTCCGGCGGCGGATTCATCAAGAACATCACATGGGCGAGCGGTCTCGACCCGCGTGGACGCCCGATTCGCGTGCCAGGAATGGAACCCTCGCCGGAAGGGAAGCGCGTGTGTCCATCGCTGGACGGGGCGACGAACTGGTACTCGTCGTCGTTCAATCCGCTGACGAACCTCTATTACGTCCAGACGAACGACAAGTGCGGCATCTTCACGCGCAGCGATCAGGAATGGGCGGCGGGCAGAGGATTCATGGGCGGCTCGTTCCGTCAGGCGCCAAACGAGCCGGCGCAGCGCCTGCTGCGCGCGATCGACATCCGCACCGGCAAGGTGGCGTGGGAGGTGCCGCAGATCGGCAACGTCAATTCGTGGGGCGGCGTGCTGAGCACGGCCGGCCGGGTGGTCTTCTTCGGCGACGACAGCGGCGCGTTCGCCGCCGTCGATGCGGAAAACGGGCGCCGGCTGTGGAGCTTTCAGACGAGCCAGCTGTGGAAAGCGTCGCCGATGACCTACGTGTTCGACAACCAGCAGTACGTGGCGGTGGCGTCGGGGTCAACGATTATCGCGTTCGGGTTGCGGTAGTCGGCGGCTCGCTTACTCCATCCGGTAATTCGGCGCTTCTTTGGTGATCGTCACGTCGTGGACGTGACTCTCGCGCGCGCCCGCGGGCGTGATGCGAATCACCTTCGCCTTGCGCTGCAGCTCCTGGATCGTCGCGCTGCCGCAATACCCCATCCCGGCGCGCAGCCCCCCCACCAGCTGGTAGATCACGGCCGCGGCGCTGCCCTTGTGGGCGACGCGCCCTTCGATGCCCTCCGGCACCAGCTTGTCGGCGGCGCGGCCGCCCTCGAGATCGAATTCGTCCTGGAAGTAGCGATCGCGGCTGCCGCGGCGCATGGCGCCGATGGAGCCCATGCCGCGGTACTCCTTGTAGCTTCGTCCCTGGAACAGGATCAGCTCGCCGGGACTTTCGTCGGTGCCGGCGAACAGATTGCCGAGGACGGCGCAGCTGGCGCCTACGGCCAGCGCCTTGACGATGTCGCCGGAGTAGCGCATGCCGCCATCCGCGACGATCGGGATGTTGTGCGACGCGGCCGCTCGAGCACATTCCATCACTGATGTGATCATCGGGACGCCAATGCCGGCGACGACTCGTGTGGTGCAGATGGAGCCGGCGCCGATGCCGACCTTGACCGCGTCCACGCCCGCGCCGATCAGCGCCTCTGTCGCGTCGCCGGTGGCCACATTGCCGGCCACGAGATCGGCGTTGGGGAACTCCCGCCGGACGCGCCGGACCATGTCGATGACGTTCTGCGAATGGCCATGCGCCGTATCGACGACCAGTGCGTCCACCCCGGCAGCCACCAGCGCGGCTGCACGCTCGAGCGAGTCCTTCGCGATCCCGATCGCGGCCGCGCACCGGAGCCGGCCGAGGGCGTCTTTCGACGCATTGGGATACTTGATGCCCTTCTGGATGTCCTTGACGGTGATCAGCCCCTTGAGCCGGAAGTCGTGATCCACGACGAGCAGCTTTTCCACCTTGTGCTGGTGCAGGATCTCGCGCGCCTCGTCGAGCGTCGTGCCCACCGGCACGGTGTAGAGCGGCTCCTTCGTCATCACCTCGGCGATCGGCCGCGTCACGTTCGTTTCGAATCGAAGATCACGATTGGTGAGGATGCCGACCAGGCGTCCTTCCTTGCTCCCGTCGTCGGTGATCGGGACGCCCGAAATGCGGTACTTCTTCATCAGCTCCTGTGCCTCGAAAATGCGGTTTTCGGGCGCGAGCGTGATCGGATTGACGATCATCCCGCTCTCGGAGCGCTTGACGCGATCGACCTCGGACGCCTGCTCGGCAATCGAGAGGTTCTTGTGGATGATCCCGAGGCCGCCGAGCTGGGCCATCGCGATCGCGAGAGCCGATTCGGTGACCGTGTCCATGGCCGCACTGACCAGCGGGACGTTCAGGCGGATGTTGCGGGTGAAGCGCGTGGAGACGTCCACCTGCGTCGGCACCACCGTCGAGTGCTGCGGCACCAGCAGCACGTCGTCGAACGTCAGTGCCGTCGCGATGCCTGTGTCGATCTCCGAAAGCGTGAGCGCCGGCGTTTTTACTTCCATCAGGCTGCTGCTCCGTGACATTTCTTGTACTTTTTGCCGCTGCCACACGGGCAGGGATCGTTGCGGCCTATCTTCGGTTCCTCACGACGGACGGTCTTGATCACGTCGTCGCCGCCGACGCGTGCCGGGCGGGGCCCCGGACCGCTCGGCATCGGCACGTCGGCTTCCATCGTCGGGGCGGACGTGCGTGCGGCCGCGAACGCGGG
>JAICQE010000024.1 GCA_025938035.1 Vicinamibacteria bacterium | reverse complement strand
GTCCAGACTGACGCACACCCTTCTGTTCCGCGAGGCGAGCCTTTCGCTGAAAGGCTCGCCCACGAAATCGGCGCCCCACGCACCGGAGGATGCGCTAGCTATTTAGGCTAAACAGGTTGTTCATCCGGAACCGGTCTCAAGAGAATGGGCGTTACCACACGTTCCGTTCTCAAGAGGAGGCTCCGGATGAAGATTCATCGTAACGCGAAGACCACTGCTCAAGGGCGACACTTGCTGCTTCGTCGTGTCAATGAAGGCTGGACGATGACGGCGGCGACGGCGGCCATCGGACTGAGCACACGCAGTGGATACAAGTGGCAACGGCGACAACGCGCCGGGGATACGCTTCTGGCTGATGCCTCCTCGCGGCCGCGGCGACAGCCGCGTCAAACGCCGGTCGCGGTGCAGGCCCAAGTCGTGGCCCTGCGACAGCAGCGATGGCCGGGGTGGCGCATCGCCCATGCGCTAGGGATGCCGCGCTCGACGGTAACGTGTTTGCTCAAGCGAGCGGGCTTGAATCGACTCCCGCGGCTGACGAGTCCCGTGCCCGTCCTCCGGTGTGAGTGGGCGGCGGCGGGAGATCTCCTGCATGTCGACATCAAGGCCTTAATGCGCATCGCGGGGGTCGGCCACCGGATCCATGGCGACCGCCGGCAGATGCGGCGCGGCATCGGCCGCGAGTACGTGCATGTAGCGGTTGACGATCACAGCCGCGTCGCGTACGCCGAAGTACTCGAGGCGCAAGATCGGGAGGCGGCGGTCGCGTTCGTGACACGAGCGCTCGCGTGGTTTGGCGCGCGCGGGGTGACCATCCGTCGTGTGATGACTGACAACGGCAGCGCGTATCGCTCGCAGCTCTTTCGCGTCGCCCTGGCTCGTGCCGCCGTCCGTCATCTCCGGACGCGACCGTACACACCGCGAACGAATGGGAAAGTGGAGCGCCTGATTCAGACGCTCCTCCAGGAATGGGCGTACGCGACGGCTTATCTGGATTCACCGAGACGATCTAAGGCGCTCAAACCCTGGCTGCAGTACTACAATCGGCGACGCCCACACACGGCTTTGAACTGTCAACCGCCGTGGAGTCGGCTACCGGCTGAACAACGTGTTTGACCTTAACAGCTAGCGGACGGCAGCCCGCTGGAATTCCGGCCGCGGTGACCACCACTCGAATGGCGCGCCGGCGCGGCGGGCCGGCCGCACTTCCGTGACCACCTTTTCGAAGTCCTCGAATCCAAGGGCGCCGTTGATGCGCTTTCGCAGGTCGACGGTCCCATCGTCACGGACGAGACCAATGAAGAAGGCCGGCGTCGCGCTCACCGCCAATCGCTTTCCCTCTGCGAGATCGCGCTGGATGGCTGCCGCGGTCTCGCCGCTCTCGAGGCAGTTCCCGAACTTCGCCTGATCGAGACCGAGCCGCTCCGCGTGCTTCGCCAGGTCCGTGATCTCCAGCGCCTTCGAGTTCTCGAACAGCGCTTCGTGCATCTCCCAGAAGCGGCCTTGCTGGGCGGCGCACTCAGCCGCTTCACCGGCTTTCTGCGCCTTCGCGTGTATCGGCAGCGGGAAATTGAGGTACACCTCGCGGATCACGCCGGCATCCAGGAGCTTGCTCTTGATCGCCGGTCCGGTTTCCTGGACATGCCTCGCACAGAACGGACATTCGTAGTCCGAGAACGCGATGACGGCCACCGGTCCGTTCCCGCGCACATGCCTGATGCTGTTGGCCGGCAGACTCAGATCCTTGACCGTCTCGACTGGCGCGCGCTGGCCTGGCGGCGTCGGCGGGTTGTACATGCGCCACAGAAGGGCGCCGGCCGCTGCAATCACGGCAACAGTGCTGACGACGTCGAGTGCGGACTTGATGTGGCGCAGCATCGATACCTCCGGAGTTGATGCGCCGCTGTCGACGCGGCGCGGGACAGGCCACGGTGTACTGGAACGCGCGCCCGAGGGAAAGACACAGACCGCCGTACTGACGGAAGATGTCGTCGGCTACTCGATCCAGTTGAGAACCTCTCGCACGTGCGCACGATCGGTGCGGAACCGGTTCGCCGCGTGCGCGCTGTCCTCATAGCCGAACGAGATTCCGCAGACGACGCGTCGATCGGACGGCAGCGCGAAGTGCGCCCGCACGACGTCCGAGCGCGCGGCGATTGACGCCTGCGCGATCGTGGCGACGCCGAGACTCTCAGCGGCAAGCATGAAGCTGGCGATGAAGGCACCGCAGTCCAGCACGCCGTAGACGCCAAGGGCCGCCTCCGTCGTGACAACGGCCACGTGTGGAGCGCCGAAGAAGCGCAGGTTTTCCCGCTCCTGCCGCCGGCGCTCTTCCGGCCCTGCCTCGAGGAGGCCGAGACTCGCGTACAACTGGTACCCGCACGCCCTCCTCCGTTGCTGGTAGATACCGCGGTATGCAACCGGGAAAGGAAGGTCAGGGCATGGCGCCCGCCCGGCCGCCGCCGCAAGTGCGCGGCGGAACCGCTCGGTCGCCTCCGGCGAGGTCACGAGCAGCTGCCAGGGTTGCGCGTTGCACCAGGACGGCGCGCGCTGCGCCAGCTCGACAATCCGGCTGACCAGTGGCGGCGACACGGGTGAACTGAGGAACGCGCGACAGCTATGGCGACCTGTGAGCAGTTGCCGCAGGACGGCGACACGCGGGTGAATCGTCATTGGAGTCCGCGGCCAATCGGCGCATGCCGCGCGAACGATACTCCGGCGGCGCCGGACCGCGCCGTACACATCGCCGTACGGATGGAATCACTCCCGCGGTCACATTCGTACGGCAGTCCGTGAGCAGAGCCGGTCGAGCGACGCGCTAAGGTTACGCGCCGTGAGTATCACCATCCACTCCGAACGTCCACCGGTGAACATCGCCGCCGATCGGGTGTATTTCGCTTTTCCGAGCGGCGTATTCAGCTACGACTGCGTGTCGTGTGGCGCTCAGTGCTGCCGCGGTCACGGCTACACGATCAATGGAGAGCGCGAGCTGCAGCCCCAGCTCGCCACGCACGCGGAGGTCCGGTTCTTCCTCGACCCGTGCGACGCGCTCGCCACGCATTACCACGTTGGAAACCTGGCCCCGGGATGCTTCTTTCTGACCGCCGACGGGCGCTGCCGGATTCAGATCGAACACGGCTTCGGCGCCAAGCCCGGCACGTGCCGGTTCTTTCCCTTCAACGCCCTCGCACGCGTTGGCCGTCATCTGCTCGTCGTCCCACATTCCCAGCTGTGCCCACTGGAGGTGGTGCCCCCTGGTGCGAGCGCATGCTCGAATCACGACGACCTGCTCCGGACGCTGGAGTCGTACGGTGTCGATGACCATCTGCAGGAGCTTCGGCCGCTCGCGCTCACCGACGACGCCGTGATCGATCTGGAGCGCCAGATCGTCCGCCTCGCCGAACGTCAGCCGCATGGCGGGACGTACGCAGCATTCGCCGCGGCGCAGAGCGAGGTCACCGAGCGCGTCATCGCGGCGACCGGGGGACGCCCGGCCGACCGTCCGGCGCACACGGCCGCCTGTCAACAACTGCGGCGCGACATCGACGACGTGTTGGGGACGACGCACGATCCATCTGACGATCCGCGGATCCTTCAGCTGATGATGGCGATGACTCCGACGCTCCGGGCTCAGATGGTCTTCCGGAAGCCCGGAGACGGATCGACGCTCGTCGACCTGCGCACGCTCCCGGATTTCCTGCTGGCCATCAACGCGATCACGCACCTTGCTGTTCGCGCCGGGATGGAACAGGTCTCGTACCAGACCGTCATGCGGCTGACGAGCAATTTCCGGCCGCTGCTGGTGCTCCTCAGCCAGCTGCATGCACCGTTGATGTGGCGGCCCGAGATGGTCGTCGACCTGTCGTTCGGTGGCGGGCCGCCGTTCCAGGCGGCCTATGTCCAAATCGCCCGGGCGTTGCTGCCGCAGGCGCAACAGAAGGCACGCGCGCCGCTTGGCGAGATTCTGCGGCCGCATCTTCCCGGTGATCGACTGCGGCGAATCGAATTCCTGAAACGGCTGGCGAAGAAGCTGGATGGACGGCTGTCGCGCTTCGACAGCGTCGGTCTGCTGAATCGCGTGACGCACGCTCCGCGCGCCACCGTGCAGCAGCTGTTGCTCGGTGCGCTGACCCTCGAGGCGGCGACATCCATTGCCGCTCGCGGCGGCGCCGGCCCGCGGCGCGCGGCGAAGGCCGTTCGCGCCAGCGCGTGACGCGATGTAGGGAGGACGCAATGTGGCGATATGTGAAACCCGGTGTCGACGTATTCACCACGGTCCTGATGTGCGTCGTGGCGTCGGCAATGCTCTGGAAGCTGATGCAGCCGGCGCCGCAGCGTCCCGGCGGCAATGCGCGGCCGAACGTCGAAAGCGTGTCGGGACTGACCATCGCCGCCGACGAGATCACGCACGCACGGGGCGACGGACGGGTGGCGCTCGTGGAGTTTGCCGACTACGAGTGTCCGTACTGTGCGAAACACACGCAGGAGACCGGACCGAGCATCAAGAAGGAATGGCTTGATTCGGGAGACGTCACCCAGGTGTTCTTCAGCTTCCCGCTGCCGATTCACCCGCGCGCCCCGAAAGCAAGCGAGGCGGCGGAATGCGCCGCACGACAGGGCCGCTTCTGGGAGATGCACGAGCAGTTGTTCGCCGAGCCGACGGCGCTGGACCTGCCCGATCTGTCGGCCCGGGCCAGGAAGATCGGGCTGGACGAAGCGGCGTTCCAGCGCTGTCTCGATAGCGGCGAGATGGCCGAGCGGATCCGTCAGGACATGCAAATCGCGCGGCGCCTGGGTGTGAACTCCACGCCGTCCTTTTTCCTCGGCACGGTGAAGGCGGACGGCACGATCGATCTGGTCACAAAGATTAACGGGGCCCGGCCGTTCGACGAATTCGAATCGGCTGTCGAGAAGCTGCGGACGACGCGGCAGGCGCGCCGGTAGCAGGAGATCCCCGACTCCCTGAAATCGATCACGGACACGTGTTATTCCGAGGAGCGTTGTGATGAGAAGACTGAAAATCGTGAACAGAATCCTCTTTGCCGTCAGCGCCGTCGCGTTCTACCTGGGCGCGGCCAAGCCGGCGTACGCGGCGAACTGTCCCTTCTATTGCGGCGACTGTCAGATCTGGTACTACTTCTGCGACTCGTGCTCGGGCTCAGGGTGCGATACCGTCGGCTGGAACTGCATCGGCGCGTGCTGGGACTGCGGGAACACGGGCAAGTACACCTGCGCGTCGTAGTACGCCGATGACCGACGGCGCGCCCCGCCGTTCAGTTCGGGAGCGGGTGACGTGCCGCGTCGATAACGAGCACTTCCGTCGGGATCCGTCGCGGTTGCAGGCGCAGGCCGAGCTGTTCTTCCAGCGCGGTGAAGATGGACGGACCGGTCGACTCAGCCGCCGGCGGCGACGGCGGCTGGACGACCGGCGGCAGCGGCCCGAACGGCCCGGCCTCGAAGGGCCCCGCCGTCCAGTTCAACGTGAAGTCATAGCGCCCGCGGAGGCCCGTCGCGTCGGCGACCGGCTTTCCCAATTGCAGGGTCAGCAGTTGTGCGAGGCGCTCCATGGGTGTCGCCGTGGCCGTCAGCGACACGCGGCCCACCGTTCTGATGCGGCTCGGCGCATCGGGTTCCGCCGCTTTCAGCCGTGACCCTCCAGCCACGGCCGTGAGGGCGTACCCATCGAGTTGACGCGTGTCCCGATGCGTCCGCAGGCCAAACCGCTCCGCGAGCATTGTCTGCAGCATCCGTTCGAGCTGCGCCTGCGATCGCGGCTTCTCGGTGCGGGCTTCGACGTCGAACAGGTCGGAACCGATCCAGCTCGGCCCGCCCACGATCAGCCGCTCGAAATCCCGGCGCGGGATTGCGTAGGCGGCGGCGACGATCTCCTTCAGCGTCGTCTTCCCGAAGCGGCAGGATCCGGGAGATACCGGTGCGCGGTCGCTGCCCGCGGGTGCCGCACCGACATTCGGTGCCACCGTGACATTCGTGGGGGCAACGCTCGAGTCGGTGCCGTTGCAGAAGCCGCCGGTGAGAAGGCCGCCACCGTCGATGTTCTGTTTGACCGAAACGACGTCGAACCGTTCCCCGTCCTGGGCTTGCGCAGGCGACAGCTGGATGGCGACATATGCCGTGGCGACGACGGCCGCCACCCGGCGGATGTGACAGGGGACCAAAGTGGGCATAGGGCAGCGTACCTGATCGGCCTGGTCTGTTCCTCAGTTCTCCGCCGGGTGCTGCGCCGAGTGGATCACGAGCACGTCCACAGGGCCCCGTCGCGGCTCCAACTTGAGACCGGGTTGTTCCTGCAATGCGGTGGACAGCGCGGGAAGGTTCGGATCGTTGTTGTAAACGCCGAACAAGGCCGTCACCAGCGTGAACTGGGAACGGATGGTGCCCAAAGATCCGTCGGACCGCGCGCGGACGAGCGCCTGAAACGGCATCTCACGCTGCTCGATGTGTGTCACCAGGTTGAAGCGATCTTCAAGCAGCGACTGCACCATCAGCCTGATCTGATCGGCGGGTGCATCGGTTTCCGCCTTCGCGCTGACCTCGAATCTGTCCCGCCGCACCCAATCGGGCCCGCCGGCGATTCGATATGGCTTCAAATCGTAGGCGAACGACATGAGCGCCTCGACGGTGGCGAGACCTGCGCTGAATCGCCCGCCGGGCTGAACCCGCGGTACGGGCGCTCGCAAAGGCTTCAGTGATTCGGCCGGCGTCACGGATGCGACTTCGAATCGCGGCTTTGGTTGTTGGGCGGCGACGGATGCGCCGAGGAGCGCACTGATCATGCAGATGGCACCTGCCCGCACTCTTCGATCTCCAATAGCTACGTGGCCCGTCGTCAGCGGCCCTTACGAGCACCACAGGCCAACGTACGCTCCCGCTTCATACGGCTCGCAGGCATGGCGGATCCTCGACCTGGGTTTCGCAATCACAGCTCCCGCCTGAACCGGAGCCGGCTTCCAACGCGAGGAAGCCCAATAACGGCACCAGCGCAACGCGACGCGACGCACTAATTGTGACATCACAAATCGCTCCTGCGTGCGTCGAATAGTACGGACGAATCGCTTGTCTTGCCATTCAACATCTGCCGTACGGTTTGTCGTGTTCCGTTGGTCAATAACGCGACACTTCGTCCGCTCGCAAGTGCACGTAGACCTGCAGTGTGGACATCAGCGGACGCAGCACGCTGCCGAAGACAACCGGCAGCCTTCGCCTGCGGAGACGTTCGTTCAATTGCCGATCGTCAGGTTCGGAAAGACGATGCGCGGCTCGAGGCCCGCCGCCGTGGCGGCGCCGGCCCGCGGCGCGCGGTAAAGGCCGTTCGCGCCAGCGCCTGATTCGCTCGAGAGAGGAGCGTCGAACGATTCGATCGGCTGACGTTTGCCGAGTTTGCGGACCGGTTCGGGTACTGTATCTAATCACCGGAGAGAACGCCGAACAGAGCCGGTTCGTCTTAGCCGCGGCACCGCAGGTAAATCATCAGGGGGCGGCATGGCCACAATCAAAAACGCCATTGGGTTGGTTCTTATCGGCTGCGGACTCGCCGCCTCGGCCCAGTCCTCCGGTGCGCAGGCCCAGCCGAAGCTCTCGTTCGACGTCGTCTCGATCAAGCCGAAACCGCCCGGGCCTGTCGAGGGCGGCGGGATCCGCTACCTGCCAGGTGGCCGCTACACTGCGAGCAACGTGCTGGTGAGCCAGCTCTTGAGCGGCGCTTACCCGGGCATTCGCGCCGCGCTTGGCGACATCATCGGCCCCGACTGGATATTCTCCCAACGCTTCGACATCCTCGCCAACGCCGGCCGCGAGGCCACTCGGGAAGAAATGGGGATCATGATGCGGTCGATGCTGGAGGACCGATTCAAGCTCCGCGCGCACATGGAGCGACAGACGCAGCCGGTGTTCGAGCTGGTCGTGGCGCGTTCTGATGGTGTGCTGGGACCGGACCTGAAGCCGCACCCGGACGAATGTGGACGCTCTGGCACTACACCGTGCGGCGTCTCGGCGGGCCGCGACGGCGTCCGAGGGATTGGCGTGCCGATTACGCGGCTCGCGACGTTCTTCACGGCATCCGTAGACGGCAGACGGATTTTCGACAAGACCGGACTGACCGGCAACTACGACTTCAAGCTGGTGTTCCGTCCATCCGGAGCTCCACCTCGCGCAGCCGGTGCTCCTCCTGACGACCGGCCTAATCTGTTTACGGCACTGGAGGAGCAGCTCGGGCTGAAGCTCGTCGCGTCGCGCGGAGTCGTCGACGTGCTGGTCGTCGACTCCATCGACCGTCCCACTGAGAACTGACGCCACAGGACCGGCATGAGTCGGAGGATTCCTGCTCGCCCGGGCGGCGGTCGACGCGGTCAAACAGTGGGAATACCGGAGGACGGTGGGGCGGCAGATCCCGCCTTGCGATGAGCACTCAGAGACGTAGAGGATGACCGCAGCTCGCGGTACGTTTACAGCTTCGAACGGGGCGATTTGCGCACTCTCAGGTGGACGGAGACCTGCAGTGTAGATATCAGCGGACGCAGCGCGCCGCCAAGGAATCCGGGCAGCCGCCGCTTACCAAGCCGTTCCTTCAATTGCCGATCGCTCAGGTTGGGAAACACAATGCGCGGCTCGAGGCCGGCCGCGCGGCATTCGCGCAGCCACACATTCCGTCGAATCCACGTCTCGTTGATTCCGAGCTCACGCTCCTTGCGACCGAACTGCCCGCCCATCACATAGCGCAGCCACGACGGCAGCGGCTCCCCGGTCAAGTAGGCAGTTCCTCCCGGCTTCAGAACCCGCGCGATCTCTTGAAAGGTGAGCCCGAGATCCCAGGAGTGGTGAACGCAGGAGGCGGCGAAGACCACGTCCATCGTTGAGTCCGCAAGCGGGACGCGATTCATATCCGCAAGCAGGCGGCAGAGATTGGGCGATTCGCCATCGACAGCCAGAAAGAGATGGTCGGTGATGTCGGTGGCGATGACGCGGCATCCGGCGGCGAGCAGGAGGGAGCTGGCCCAACCGACGTCCGCCCCCAGTTCGAGCACCACGGAGCCAGGCGTGAGGCGCTCTTCGCTGAACAACTCGAGTACCTGCGCCCGGGATTCGGCGATCGCGCGGATGTGGGCGGAGCTCGCCAGATCGTCCTGGGTGAGCTCGTCGCGATTCAATCGTCCCAGTGCCGCGCGCATCCAGTCTTCCGGCGCGCCCGCCTCCCGATCGATCTTGTGGACCGCCTCCCGTTCCCGGACGATAGCCGGATGGGGCCGATGCAGAAAGTCGACGATGTCGCCTCGCCTGGCGTAAGTCCTTCCACAAGAGCAACATCGGATGTCGGCGGCTCGCGTCTCCAGCGTCCTGCCCGAACATTCGAGACAACGCAATAGGGGAAGCGCCCACGCTCTCATCGACTTGGGAATCATCCTCCTCGGGGGCGATTGTCAACGATGTTAAAAAGATGTTAAAAACGGCGCGCGATGCCAAACGCCGCCGCGGGGCGGAGCGATCCCGAATCGCCCTGAATGCCACGATCGTGGCGCACCCATGCAGTCGCTCTGATCGGTTATGCGACTGTCGCCGTTGTGTTCTCGTTGCCGCTCCCTCTCCATCTTGGAACGAGCCTGACAGGTGAACCGGGAGGCGATACCGGTGTGTACGTCTGGAATCAGTGGGTCTTCCACCGCGAGCTCATTGAAAAGGGGCGCGTTCCCTATTTCACCGACACGCTCTTCGGCGGCGTCGGACAAACGAATCTCAGCCTCCACAACTACACGACGTTTGCCGATCTGATCGCCATCCCGCTCCGCACGTTCCTGACCGTCATCCAGACATTCAACGTCGTGTATCTGCTGCTGATGGCTCTCGGCGGGTATGCCGTGTTCCTGCTCGCGCATCAGGTTACGCGCGACGCCGCGGCGTCGTGGCTCGCCGGCCTGTTGTTCGGCTGGAGTCCGATCATCGTCACGCGCGGAACCGGCCATTTCAGCCTGATCGGCACGGCGCCCCTGGCGATATTCCTTCTGTTGCTCGTCCGGGCCAATGGTCACGTGCGCGTCCGCGACGCGATCGCGCTCGGCGCGACGATCGCCTGGGCGTCGATGACCGACGTGTACTACGCTGTCTTCTGCCTCCTGATTGGGATCGCGTTCGTGCTCGGCCGTGTCGTCTCCGTCGAAGCGCGTCCGGCATCCGCACAGCGCCGAACTTCCACCCGCGCCTTGAACGTCGTCATGCTCTGCCTGGTGGCCGTGATCGCGTTCATCGCAATCAGCGGCGGCGGGGAGGTAACCGTCGGTGGAGTCGCCATACGCTCGCGGACGCTCTACACGCCTGTTCTCATTCTGACCGTACTGGCCCTGGTGCACGTTGTGCGCAGACTTCGTTTCCGGGTTGTCGATCTGACAGGTGCGGACGTCCGGCGGTGTGTGCGATTGACAGCGATCACGGCCGCCGTAACGGCAGTGCTTGCCTCGCCGCTGTTGTATGCGGCCGTGGTGCGGCTTGTCCGGGGTGATTTCGACACGCCGGCGATTTTCTGGCGGAGCAGCCCACCAGGAATCGATCTGCTCGCGCTCGTGCTTCCGAATCCGAACCATCCGCTGGCCCCTGAGGCCCTCGCGCAGTGGCTGACGAAACGTCCGCAGGCGTACATCGAAAACGTGGCCTCACTCCCATACGCTGCGCTGGCGATCCTGTTTTTTGCGTGGCGGGCGGGGTGGCGTCCCTCGCGATGGTGGGTGGGCCTCTCTGCGATGTTTGGCGTGCTTGCGCTCGGTCCCTTTATCCATATCGCCGGCCTCAACACATATGTGCCCGGGCCCTGGGCCCTGCTGCGCTACATCCCGCTGATCGGATTTGTCCATACACCGGCGCGTTTCGCGATTCTGTTTACGCTCTGCGTGGCGATCCTCGTGGCCCGGGCCCTTTCCGAATTGAGCCATGGGCATCCTCGCCGGCGGCGCGTGGTGCTCGGTGTCGCGAGCATCGCGCTTGTGGCCGAACTGATTCCCGTTCCTCTGACCCTGTATTCCGCCGCGATCCCGCCGCTCTATCGCCACGTCGCCGCGGCACCCGAATCGACGGTTTTGTTGGAGATTCCAACTGGCGTTGCGGATGGCGTGTCGAGTCTGGGTGCATTCACTGCCAGGACCGAATTCAACCAGACCGCGCATGGCCGCGCGGTCATGGGTGGATTCCTCTCCCGGATTGCGCGACGCCGCGTCGAGGAGGTCCTGATGAATCCGGTGCACCGCGCCCTGGCAATCCTGAGCGAGCAGCGATCGCTCACCGAGCACGAACAGGCGGCGCTCCTGCACCAGGGCCCGGCGTTCATTCGCGACAAACGAATCGGCTTCGTCGTGGTCGATCGGACCCGCACGAGTCCGGACTTCGAGGCGCTGGTGACGCACGCGTTTGACCTGCGTCACGTCGAGACGAACGGTTCATTCGTCCTGTATTCAACCGGCGCGTTCCCGGTTCCTTAGCTCGGCGGGGGCGTTCACGTCGTCGGCCTGGCGCGGGCGGCTTCCCTGACAGCCTGGACGATGGTGTCCGTATCCGCGCGATCGTCGAGCACTTCGTAGACTCGTTCGTCTTTTCCGACCAGCTGCCGGACGCCGGCCTCGTTCGGCGTTGTGATGACGAACCGGCGCCCCTTGAAGGTCGGCTCGCGCAGATGCTGCAGGAACCGCCAGTTGCTTTCATAGGGAAAGACGACGTCATAGACGATCACCTGCGGGTCGTGCTGCGTCAGCACAGCGCCGACGTCGAGTCCCTGGCGTATGTCCTGGATATGGATGACCAGGACAACGAACCCTGCCTTCTCGATTTCTATTCTCAGAAGTTCGACCAGATCGGGGTTCGCATTGACGACGGCGACGACCGGCTGAGTCGGCATGAGGCACGAAAGTGCATTGCCCATACCGGTAGGCCGTCATTTGACGGAATTGATTATCTCCAGCCCGATGAGTTGGCAGGTGTTTTGACTACGACGGCGATGGTGATGGACGAACACGCGACCGTGCTCCGGAAGAACATCCGCGCCATTGCCGATTTGGAACAGCGGGCCCTGCATCAGCGAAGCGCGGCCGATCGTATGAGCGATGCGATCACGCGTGCGACCGGCAGCGGACCGTTCGTCTTGTTCCACATCATTGGTTTCAGCGTGTGGATCCTGCTCAATGTGCGGATTCTGTCCATTGAACCGTTCGATCCGTTTCCCTTCAGTTTCCTGACGCTGATCGTTTCCCTGGAAGCGATCTTCCTCTCCGTCTTCGTGTTGATGTCCCAGAACCGCATGACACGCCAGGCGGAGAAGCGGGCGCACCTCGATCTGCAGGTAGACATGCTGGCCGAACAGGAACTGACGGCGATCCTGCGGATGGTCCAGGGGTTGTGTGAGAAACAGGGCGTCGAGGTTCTCGCTCGTGACGACCGGCTGGAGGAGCTGGTCAAGGAGACCGACGTTCACACCGTTGCCGCTGCGCTCGAGGACCGCCTTCCCGACTCCTGACGCTACAATCCAGCCATGCGCCGGCTGCTCGCGATCGTCCTCGTGGCGGTTTCCGCAGGCCACCCGTCTGCCCAGGCGCCGAAGCCGTCGTTCGAAGAGGCGACGATTACGGGCGTCGAGCGGCCGAATCGCCAACGGCGGGAACTCACCACGACGAGGCTGTTCGACCAGACGAATCGATCGCCGGCGAACCGGAATTCACTGCCCGACAGTGAGAAGCGTCCCAATTGCGGCAACAACCTCTTGACCGGCCGCATCAACCCTCCCAACATGACGTGGTCAGCCGTACGGATTGATACGCGCGGCATCGCGGAGGCGCTGGCGGGTTATTTCCGCCGTCCGGTCGTCGATCGCACCGGCCTCACCGGCTTCTTCGACATCCAGATCGACCTGCCACCGCTCTCACCTGCGACAAGCCCGGATGGCGGACCCGACTCAGGCCCGTCGGTGTTCACCGTCCTGCAGGAGCAGCTGGGCCTGCGCGTGGAGGAGGGACGGGGACCCGTCGAGGTCCTCGTCGTCGATCGCCTGGAGCGGCCGACTGACAACTGACAACTGATAACTGATAACTGATAACTGATCCACGCCCAGAAGGCGTAGTATTCGTGACGCAGCTGGCCTCCTGCGAGACCGGGATGACGTACCGAATCTCACGCTGGAATCTCGCGCCGAGGGCGCAAACGCAGCGCGTGGACGTGATTGCCAAAGCCGCGTCGCCGGCGCCGGTCGCGACGCTGCAGCGGATGCTGCAGCCGCTGCTCGCGGAGCACTTCAAGCTCGCGCTGCACTGGGAGCCGCGCGAGATGGACGTGTTTGCGCTCGTCGTTGCCAATCCGGGCCGGCTGGGTCCGAGGCTTCAGAGGAATGATGGGTGCGGCGAACGTGTCGGAACGCCGGGCGGGTTTGCACGAGCCCCGGACGGCGCGCCGAACGAGACAGGCACCTGCGGGACGCTGCCTGGCGGTGCAGGAAGAATCGTGGCGCGCGGACTCGACATGCCCGGCCTGGCCGCGTTCATGGGAACGTCTCCGGGCCGGATGGTCATTGACCGCACGGGACTCACGGGACGGTATGACGTCGACCTCACCTACACGCCGTCGGCGTTCTCCGCCGAGGCGCTCGCACAACGCCCGGGCGCGACACCCCCTCCCGGCGTCGATCCGGCTGGGCCGCCGCTCCTCACCGCGGTGCAGGAGCAGCTTGGTCTGAAGCTGGAGCCCGCACGCGGGCCCGTCAACGTTCTCGTCATCGACCGCGTCGAACAGGTGACCGGGGAGAAGTGATGCTGGAGAGAGTCAGTCACCTGGTGCAGTTCACCCGGTCTTCCGCGGTCGCCGCGTTGTTCGCGCTGGCGCTTGCCGTCGCCGGGGCACAGGACCGGGAGCCTATCCTCGACGCCTCGTTCGATGTGGCGTCGTTCAAGCGCAACGTCAACGCCGACGCGAACGTCGTCTGGCGGCCTCAGCCGACGGGGGAGTTCACGCTGATCAACATCCCCTTCACGACGCTGCTGTATGGCGCATATCAGTTGCAGCCATACCAGCTGGTTGGCGCGCCGTCGTGGGTTCGCGATGAACGCTACGACATCCTCGCGAAGCTCGACCCGAAGATCGCCGGCCGCCTGCAGCCTGATGGGCACCCGCCCACATGGGCGCTGGCGCTGCGTCGTCTGCTCGTCGAGCGCGCGCAGCTTACGTTCCACCGCGAGACACGCCAGCTTCCGGTCTACGCGCTCGTCGTGGCGCGCCCCGACCGCAAGCTGGGTCCCAACATCAGGCCGGCGCAGGCAGACTGCGATGCGCTGCGGCTGCAGTCGGAAGTCGCGGCCCGCGAGGGAAAGCCTTCGCCGTACCCGCCGAACACGTCCACCTACGTCGCGTGCGGACTGCGAAACGCTTCCGGTCGAATCACGTCCGGAGGATTCGGGTTCGCCGAGTTCCTGTCCGCGTTGAGCGTGCAGACCGGGCGGGCCGTTCTCGATCGCACGGGTCTGTCCGGCAAGTGGGATCTTCACGTGGAGTACGCACCCGCGCCGGTGCCGCCCGGAGTCGCCCCGGACGCGAACCGTCCGGATCTGTTCACCGCGCTGCAGGAGCAGCTCGGGCTGAAGCTCGAGGCGACGACCGGACCGGTTCAGGTGTTCGTCGTCGATCGGCTGGAGCGCCCGACGCCCGACTAGACGAACTGACGACCGGCGGACCGGCGGATCCTATGGGGCCGAATCCGGGAGTACTCCGAGTGTCGAACGGCGCCTGCTCAGGCGATGATTGAGCAGGACGAAGCATGAATCAGCTCGCGAAAAGCCGGCCGCGGGTGCTGATTGCCGACGATCACCGCGCCATGCTCGACACGCTGGTGCGGATGCTGGGGCGCGATTACGACATCGTGGCTGCGGTCATGGACGGGATCGCGGTGGTCACGCGGACCGAGCAGCTGGATCCCGATCTGCTCGTCGTCGATATCGCGATGCCTGGACTGGACGGCATCGCAGCCGCGGCGCGGCTCAAGGAACGCGGCTCGACGGCGAAGGTCGTCTTCGTGACGAACCTGCGCGACCGCCAGTTCATCGACGAGTCGCTCGTCCTCGGCGAGATCGGGTTCGTTGCCAAGGATCGTCTTTTCGCGGACCTGCTTCCGGCCGTTCAGCAGGTGCTCGCCGGACAGTCCTTCATCTCCCCGCCGCTCCGGCCGCCTGGCGGACGAGTATAGGAATCTCGCGGCCGGCAGCGTCTGCGCCCATCGCCGCTTCGACGCGCAGCACGTATTGATTCTGATTTCCCTGCTGACCGTCGCCCATGCGCCCTGAAATCGAGTCCTCACGCCAGCTGTTTGCCGCCGCTGTCTGATTACGGCCTGATTACGGCTGAGAACAACGTGTAGGTACCGTCAGGTCTGACGATCAGGACTTTCGCATCGACGAGCGCCTGTAGCGCCGCCGTACACAGCGTCCGATCGACGCCGCACAATCGTGCGACCTGCTCGGCCTTCAGCGTCAGCCCAGGCATTTCCAGGTACTCGGCGCGAATACGGTCGACAATCTGCTTCGGCACGCGCATCGAGGCGGTGAGTTGCATGGCGTCTGCCAGCTGAAAGATAGAGTGGCAGTTTGAAGGCAGTCGACGCGCGGGTCAGCCGCGCCGGGCGGCTTCGATCGTGGCAACATCGATCTTCTTCATCGGCATCATCGCCGCGAACGCACGCCTGGCCTCGTCGCCGCCGGCCGCCAGCGCATCGGTCAGCGCGCGCGGGGTGATCTGCCAGGACAGACCCCAGCGGTCCTTGCACCAGCCGCACTGGCTCTCCTTGCCGCCGTTGCCGACGATCGCGTTCCAGTAGCGGTCCGTCTCCTCCTGATTGTCCGTCGCGATCTGGAAGGAGAAGGCCTCGCTGTGCTTGAACTCCGGGCCGCCGTTGAGACCCAGGCAGGGAATGCCGCACACGGTGAACTCCACCGTCAGCACATCGCCCGCCTTGCCGCCCGGATAATCGCCGGGCGCCTTGCGAACCGCGGTCACTTCACTGTTGGGAAACGTGGCCGCGTAAAAGCGCGCCGCCGCCTCCGCGTCCCTGTCGAACCAGAGGCAGATCGTGTTTTTTGGTTTCATGGTCGTGAACTCCTTGTTATCCCTATAGACTCCCCGGCCCGGTGAGAATCATCGGGCGGCTGCTGACTCACCATGCACGGCGCCGTCCAGGACGTCCGTATTAGCAGACGCTCTGGTGGCGCGAACAAGTCGGCGTCGTTCTGCGTCTTCTACCAGGAGCGGGCGGTGGCGCGAATCGACTTCGCCGGCAAGGTATTCGTGCGGGTCGATGCGACGCTGCAGGCACCGGGCTGCGAGCCCTGATGCGCGGGATCACGCCAGATTTAACAATCTGATCACCAACCGGTCCGCACCCGATTGCGTCAAATTCACGTAACTGGCATGCAGGACACCATGACGGATCCTTCCCTGGAAGCCTCCTTCGGCGCCGAGCAAGTGAGGAGCACGCATGCCAGGTGGGAAATCGAGCGTCTCACCGAACTGGCGCGAAACGGGAGTCTGTCGGCCGCGCGCGAACTGGTGCGCCGCGCGATCGCCCGGTGCGATCAGGAGCCTGAGCTGTACGGCGCGGCGCTGGCCGAATGGCTGAAGGAGTTTCTCGGCAGGGCGGCCCGGAACCCACGCCAGCAGGTCGGGCAGTTGATGGCGCCGAGGACGAGACAGCCGCGCCCGGCCAGCGAGGTCGAACTCGTCTATTCGCTGTCGCTGAGCCAGGAGGCGTACTACCGGGTGCGCAAAGCGATCGAAGAAGGCAGACCCTTGAAGCGGGCGTTCAACGACGTCGCACGGGAGCTGAACGCGCTGGGATATCGCAACGCGAATCAGGCGCCGCTCAGGGCGTCGTCCATCGAACGCCGGTACTACGCCGTTCACCGCACGAAGCGCTGATCCGGGACGTCAGTTCTCCTCGGGCTCCTCGACGGCGTCGATGACACGCACCTCGAGCGGACCCCGCCGCGGCTCCAGTCAGACCAAGCTGTCATCGCGAAACCACGTCAGCGGACCTCGCGTGCTGCGGTGGTGTGTGTGCTTGCGAACTTCTGGGTGGCATTCGGAAACGGCGTCGGCGCTCTGCGGCGCCTGCACAGACGACGTGCAGCCGGCGTCAGGACGCGGGCTCGCCCTTGAGGGCGATCCGCCGCGCGCCGACCCAGCGGCCTGCCCAGTAGCTGCTCGTATACCGCTCGGTGCGGACCACGCCGCGCGAGCTCGGCGCGTGCACGAACTCGCCGCCGCCAAGCGCGATCCCGACGTGCGATGCGCCGCTCGACACGGTCTCGAAGAACACCAGATCGCCGGGCCTGACCTCGTCGCTCTCGATCTCTTCCCCGACGAGATACTGCTGCCGCACCTCGCGCGGAAGCGCGAGTCCCTGCTGCGCGAAGACCCATTGGACGAATCCGCTGCAATCGAATCCCGACGGATCGCTGCCGCCGTTGCGGTAAGGCGTTCCCTGCAGCGCGAGCGCGAGCGAGATGACGGCAGGATGAATGGCGCCTTCACTGGCCAACGGCTCCGGCGATGGAAGCGCTGGTGCCGGCCGCGCCGGCACGGCAGCTCCCGGAAAGGGCCTCGGGGTTGCGACCGTCGGACCTCTGGCGGCGCAGCCGGTGGCGAGGGCAACAGCCACAACCATGGTGGCCAGCGTCAGGGGGGATGGGCTCATCAGCTCTTCTATCGGCCTAAGCTGCTGCGTTACTTACCCTTTACGGCGTCAGCGCCTTGACAGCCCAGCCGTCGGACGGCATCATTGGAAACAGTCATGGAGCAAGCGCTCCTTCTGAACGCGTCGTACGAACCTCTCAAGGTCGTTCACTGGCAGAAGGCGGTTACGCTCTGGTGCCAGGGGAAGGTAGAGGTGATCGCGGTCCATCCAGACCGCGAAATAAGGGCAGTGTCCTTTTCCTTCAAGCTGCCCTCCGTGATCCGCCTCCTCCGGTTCGTCAAAATCAAACGCCGCTTCGATTACGTCCCGTTTTCCCGCGCGAATATTTACGCACGGGACGGCCACACCTGTCAGTACTGCAACGAGTCGTTTCCGACGGCTGAGCTGACCTTCGACCACGTCGTCCCGGTCGCCCACGGCGGCCGCAAGGACTGGGAGAACATCGTCACCTGTTGCGTGAACTGCAACAGGAGGAAGGGCGGCCGCACCCCGGCTGAGGCGGGTATGAAGCTGCAGCGGCATCCGCGCCGGCCCGATTCCGCGCCCGCGCTCCGCATGACGATCAAGTTCGGCATCAGCAAGGCGCCGGACAGCTGGCGCGACTACCTGTACTGGAACGTCGAGCTGGACGAGGAAGATTAGATCCGCCTTCCGCCTCAAGGCGGAAGCGACGGTTACCCGGCTGACGCCGGACTCCACGTACGATTAACAGTGCCAATCACCTCGGTTATTCCCAGTAGAGTCGTTGAAGGCGGACGAGTCGCGCTCGCCGGGTCGGATCTGCCGACCGACGCTGTGCCGTCGGTGGTCGTGGGCGACGAGCCGGCCCGCACGCTCTTCGCCAGCCCCTCGAAAATCGTCGTTGACCTGCCGCCGTCCGCCGAAGGTGGACGCACGCCGGTGCGCCTCGCGAACGTTCCCGGCGAGACGATCTATCTGTCCGTCGGCGCCGCGTGGGCCACGGGGCTGCACCAGGTGGACAACCCGGTATTCGATCGCGACGGCAACCTGTTCGTCACGTATAGCGGGTCGCGCGGGCAGGAAGCGCCGGTCTCGGTCTTCAGGGTGACCATCGAAGGGACGCGCGAACCCTTCGTGTCGGGCATCGTGAACGCCACGTCGCTGGCGTTTGGTCCAGACGGGCAGCTCTACGTCTCGAGCCGGTTCGAAGGCGCCGTCTACCGGATCGGTCACGATGGGACGCACGCTCAGGTCGCATCGGATCTGGGGATCGCGTGCGGGCTGACGTTCGACGCCGAGGGATCGATGTACGTCGGCGATCGATCCGGAACGATCTTCAAGGTGCGCGACGGCAAGACGACGGCGTTTGCCGTGCTGCCTCCGAGCGTGGCGGCGTTTCACCTGGCGATGAGCCCCGATGGGGAGCTGTTCGTCAGCGGTCCCACGCTCGGGACCTACGACCACATTCATCGCATCACGCCGGCCGGGGACGTGCGGCGGCTGCCGACGTCGTTCGGCCGCCCGCAGGGCCTGGCGTTCGCGCCGGATGGCTCGCTGCATGTGATCGACGCGCTGGCGGGCGCGAGCGGTCTGTACCGGTTTGTCTCTCCGGATGCCGAGCCGGAACTGGTCGTCTCCGGCGGCGCGCTGGTAGGCGTCGCCTTCGGACCGAAGGGCGAGCTGGTCGTCGCGTCGAACGAAACGGTGTATCGCTTCGAGTAACCGCGAAGGCCACGAAGATCGCGAAGAACGCCCAGATCTTTGATTTAGACTTGGGCGCGAATGCACCTCTTCGCGCGCAAACCCATCGCCGATCTGCAGCCGCAGGACGGTCCTGATTCACTCAAACGCGTCCTCGGCGCCGGCGATCTGATCATGCTCGCCATCGGCGCCGTGATTGGCGCCGGGATCTTCGGCGCGATCGGCACCGCCGCGGCCGGGCAGGTCGGTCCCGACGGTGCGGTCATTCGTTATGGCGCCGGTCCGGCCCTTGTCTTCTCGTTCCTGCTGCTCGGCGGCGCCTGTGCACTGGCAGCGCTGTGCTATGCGGAGCTGGCGTCGATGATTCCGCAGGCGGGGAGCGCCTATGCGTACTCGTACGCGACGCTGGGCGAGCTGGTGGCGTGGATCATCGGCTGGGACCTGATTCTCGAATACGCGGTCGGCAACGTCGCGGTCGCGATTTCCTGGGGCGATTACTTCACGACGCTGCTGCGCGGCGTGGACATCTCGCTGCCCACGTGGCTGACCACCGGCTACCGCACGGCGCTTCTCAGCTCGAATCCCGACGTTCACGGTCTGCTCGACACCGCGCCGCAGCTTGCCGGCATTCCGATCGTCGTCAACCTGCCGGCAGCCGGCATCGTGCTGCTGATCACCTGGCTGCTGCTGCGTGGCGCGCGCGAGAGCTCCACCGCCAACAACGTGATGGTGGTCGTCAAGCTCCTTGCGCTGGGGCTGTTCATCGGCGTCGGCATGATGAACATCAACGCCGACAACTACACGCCATTCGCGCCGAACGGCTTCACCGGCATCCATCAGGGCGCCGCGATCGTGTTCTTTGCCTATATCGGCTTCGACGCGATCTCCACCGCGGCCGAAGAGACGAAGAACCCGCAACGCAATTTGCCGATCGGCATCCTCGGTGGCCTGGCCATTTGCACGTTCATCTATGTGATCGTCGGCGCCGTGCTGACCGGTCTCGTGCCGTACGGCCAGCTGGCGGTGGCCGATCCGCTGGCGAAGGCGCTCGAGCTCGCCGGCTACTCGCAGGTCGGCTGGGTTGTAGCGCTCGGCGCGGCGGTGTCGATGGCGGCGGTGCTGCTGGTGTTTCAGTACGGGCAGCCGCGCATCTTCTTCTCGATGGCGCGCGATGGGCTGCTGCCGGCCTGGGCCGCGCGCGTCGATCCGAAGTCGCGGATTCCGTGGACGACAACGCTCGTGACTGGTCTGGCAGTGGCGGCTGGTTCACTGATCGGTGATGCGGCGGAGACCTACGACCTGACGAATATCGGGACGTTGTTCGCGTTTTCGCTCGTGTGCGCGGGTGTGCTCGTGCTGCGCGTGAAGGAACCCGATCGGCCGCGCGCGTTCCGCGTGCCGGCAGTCTGGCTCGTGGCACCGCTCGGGATCTTCGCGTGCCTCTTCGTCATGGCCGGGCTGCCGTACCAGGCGTGGGAACGGTTCGGCATCTGGCTGATAATCGGCACGGTCCTGTATGTCGCGTACGGCTATCGCCATAGCCGGTTGCGACGGCCGACCTGATAGCGCGATCACACGTCCAAGGAGACAGTCATGCGTCTCTCCGTTGCGGTCGTTCTCCTTGCCCTCATTGCGCCGGTAGCCGCTCAACAGCAGCCGGGCCTGCCTTCACCAGCGGCTGCCACTGCCGGGAAAGGCGTGATCAGAGGTGTCGTGCACGCCGCCGACACCGCCAGGCCGATCCACCGGGCGGAGGTCAGGATTCAAAGCGTCGGGATAACGCCGCCGGAATCCCGCTCGATCCTCACGGATGAGAAGGGCCGGTATGAGGCAACGGGCCTGAAGGCCGCTCGTTACTCGCTGTCCGCCTCGAAGCCCGGGTACATGACGCTCGCCTATGGACAGCTCCGTGCGCGCGAGCCGGGACGCCCGCTGACACTCGTCGAGGCGATACCGCTCGACAAGGTCGATTTTTCGCTGCCACGCGCCAGCGTCATCGTCGCGCGGGTCATCGATCAATTCGGCGATCCGGTGCGCGGCGTTGTCGTGCGGCCGTACCTGCCGCGATTTGTGAACGGCCGCCGTCAGTTGCAACAGGCTGGCGGATACGCCGCGAGCGTGACCGACGACCGAGGCGAGACGCGCATCTTCGGTCTGGCACCCGGCGAGTACTACCTTGCCGCGACACCTGACTTTCAGACGGTCTGGCGCGGCGAGCTCGAAACGCTGTATCCGGGCACCCTCGACGTCAGGCAGGCACAGATGATCAAAGTCGGCGTCGGTGAGGAAGCGTTTGCGACGTTTCCGATCCTGCGCGCCCGGCTGTCGAGCTTGAGCGGCAGGATCGTCGGATCCGACGGCGGACCGCTGGCAGCGCCCTTTGTGTCGCTGGCGCACCCGCAACTGTCGAGCGGTTCGTCGCGCCACCTGAATGTTGCGACGGACGGCACCTTCAGCGAATCGGGCCTTGCGCCCGGCGAATGGGTCATTACGGTCCAGGAGCCCGAGTACGCGAGCGTGCGGCTGCGGCTGCTCGATGATGACGTTCACGGAGTAATTGTCACGACGCGGAAGGGCGCTCACGTACGTGGGCGCGTCAGGTTCGAAGGCGGCGATCCACCGAAAGACCGGATTGAGCTGGGTGTGGCGTTTTCCGGCGAGCCTCCGATGATGGCGCTGTCGGCCGGGTTCCTTCGTTCCAGTGCCGGTGTCAGCTCGATTCCTGCGACCGCCGAGACGGAGTGGACTTTCGAGGCGCAGATCAGCGGCGTCGGAGTGATGCGCGTCCGCACCGCGAGCTGGATGCTCAAGGCGGTGATGCTCGACGGGAAGAACGTGGCCGACACACCGCTCGACTTCGGCGAGGCGTACACCAACAAGCCGGTCGAAGTGGTGCTGACCCAGCGTCGCGCGGAACTGAACGGCACGGTGACGAACGATCGCACACAGCCGGTGTCCGATTACGTCGTCGTGCTCTTTCCCGAGGACGAAGCGCAGTGGACGCCGACCAGCCGGTACTTCGCGCTCGGCCGGCCGGACCAGGAGGGCCGCTTCCGGATCGCCAATCTTCCACCCGCGCGCTATCTCGCTGCGGCGGTCCAGTATCTCGAGCCAGGGGACGAACGCAACCCGGAGGTGCTGTCGCGGCTGCGGCCCGATGCCACGGAGCTCGACATCCCCGAAGGGGAAACCCGCTCGGTGACGCTGAGGCTGGCGCGATGAACGGGCGATCTGTCGCTCTGTCAATCGTTCTGTCACTGGTCGTTGCAGGGGCGGTCGTGGCGCAGGCGCCGCAGTCACCGCCTCGCGATCTGCCCCGGACGCAGAACGTCACCGGCACCGGCGCGATTACCGGTGTCGTGATTGCCGCGGATACGGGCATGCCGCTGCGCGGCGTCGATATTCGTCTGACCGGAACGGACCTTCGCGCGGCTGCGCGCGGCGCGTTTACCGACGCCCGCGGCGTCTACGAGTTCACCGGCCTGCCCGACGGCGACTACACGCTCGTGGCGTCGAAGGTCCGCTACATGACGATGCCCTATGGACAGACACGGGCGGGCGAACAAGGCCGGCCAGTGCAGGTGGCCGGCGGACGCCGTGTCGAGCGCGTTGACTTCACGCTGCCGCTCGGCGGCGTCATCGTCCTGCGCGTCGGCGATCGCTTTGGCGATCCCGCGATCGGGTTTCGCGTCAACCTGTTTCAGACGAAGTTCGGTCCCGGTCAGCGCGCGCTCGCACCAGTGCAGATCAGCAGCTTCGCCACCACCACGGACGATCGCGGCGAGGTCCGTCTGTCGGGTCTTGCTCCCGGCGAGTACTTCGTCAGCGCCGGAGGGGGGCCGACGCTCCCGACCGCTGCGCCCGCGAAGGAACAGGAAGTCCAGACCTACTATCCGGGCACCGCCGCCGATGCGGACGCCCAGGCGATTACGGTCGGACTCGGCGAAGAGGTTGCCGTGGTGTTCAACATGGTGATCGCGCGAGCCGCGCGCGTCAGCGGCACGATCAGCGGCGGCAGCGCCCGCCCGCAGGTCCGGCTGGAGCGCCGCGGTCCCAACGGGTCGACGATGATGGACGTCAACGTCTCGTCTGATGGCAGCTTCTCGGCTGTGAATCTGACGCCTGCCGAATACCTGATGACTGCAACGACCGCCAAGGAAGTCGGCACGACACGGTTCGTGGTGACCGGCGAAGACATCAGTGATCTGGCGCTCGTGATGAGGCCGGCGATATCCCTCCGCGGGCGGATCAGGTTCGAAGGACCGGCGCCGAGCGGCATCGCCCAGACCGCGTTCGTGCTGCGGCCGGAATTTCTCGAATATGGTGGCTTGCCGTATGTCGCGCAGTACAAACAGTCCGACTGGTCGTTCGAGATTCCGCCGCTCAGCGGCAGCGGCGTGCTCCGCCCCAACTTCCCGCGCGGATGGTTCATGAAGGCGGTGCTCCTCGACGGCCGCGATGTGACCGATACCGTGCTCGATTTCGAACGCTACCAGGGCAAGCCGCTGGAGATCGTGGTGACGCAGACCGCGACAGAAATCAGCGGGCGCGTGGCCGACGCGTCCGGCCGCGCTGTGGCCAACTACGTGGCCGTTGCGTTTCCCGCCGATTCGCGGCGGTGGACGCCGCTGACGAGGATGATTGGCAGCGTGCGCCCCGATCAGGACGGACGCTTCAGTATCCGCGGCCTGCCACCCGGCAGCTACCTCGTTGCGGCAGTGGACTACCTTCCCACGGGACAGGAACGTGATCCGAAGACGCTGGAGCGGCTGCGCGCCGGCGCGACGGCCGTGACGCTCGAGGACGCGCAAGCGGCGACCGTCGAGTTACGGCTGGGGCCGTAGACCAGAGACAGTCATGCGTCTCGGTTTCGCGAGCAGCGCGTCATGCAGACGTATGCGCTCAGGCGCCTGCGCCCCGACGCTCTTGGCCCGGCCATTCGATCAGTGATAACCGACTGCACGCCTCCGTGCAGTAAAATGCTCGTTTCAGAGTTTCCCGAAATTCGTGACCATTGGTATGTCCAACGAGTGGATCTCCGTCCGCGGCGCGCGCGTGCACAACCTCAAGAATATCGACGTGGACCTGCCGCGGGACCAGCTCGTCGTCATCACCGGCCTTTCCGGCTCGGGTAAATCCTCGCTCGCCTTCGACACCATCTACGCCGAAGGGCAGCGGCGCTACGTCGAGTCGCTCTCGGCCTACGCCCGGCAGTTCCTCGAGCAGATGGAGAAGCCCGACGTCGACCTGATCGAGGGGCTGTCGCCGGCGATCTCCATCGAGCAGAAGACCACCGGCTCGAACCCGCGCTCCACGGTCGGCACCGTCACCGAGATCTACGACTACCTCCGCCTGCTGTTCGCGAACATCGGTGTGCCGCACTGCTACAACTGCGGGCGCGAAATCTCCTCACAGTCGCTCGAGCGCATCCTCGATCTGGTGATGCTCTATCCGACCGACGCCCGCATCAACGTCATGGCGCCGGTCGTCCGCGGCCGCAAGGGCGAGTTCAAGAAGGAGCTGCTGGCGCTGCGCCAGCGCGGCTTCACCAAGGCGCGCATCGACGGACAGTTCCGCGCGCTCGAGGATGACATCAAGCTCGATCGCCGCCGTAACCACACGATCGAAGTCGTGGTCGATCGGCTGATCATCAAGTCGGGCATCGAGCGGCGTCTCGCAGAATCGCTCGAGACCGCGCTGACCCTCGCCGACGACATCGTCGTCGTCAACACCTTCGAGGGCGGCGATCAGCTCTTCTCGCGCAAGCTGGCATGCGTGACGTGCGGCATCTCGATGCCGGAGCTGACGCCGCGCGCGTTCTCCTTCAACTCGCCGCACGGTGCCTGCCCCGAGTGCCAGGGCCTGGGCGCCACCTACGACTTCGATCCGCGCCTGATCGTGCCCGACGAGCGCAAGCCGCTGCTGGGCGGCGCGATTGCGCCATGGGCGACCGGCGATCGCAAGATGGTCAAGGAGGCGATCACCGCGATCTCGCAGGCTTACGGGATCGATCCGAACGTGCCCTTCGGGAAGCTGCCGAAGAAGCAGCGCGACGTCCTGCTCTTTGGCCCCGCCGGAGTCGCGAAGGCCGCGAAGAGCGCGAAGGACGCGAAGAGCGACAGCGAGCCGCAGGACCAGGAAGACGACGAAGGATACGATGAGGAGTTCGAGCTGCCACGGTCGCGGCGGCGCCGCGATGGGGCCGACGTCGATCCATTCGGCAAGGGCTTCGAGGGGGTCATTCCGAATCTGCGGCGGCGCTACGAGGAAGGCTCATGGGCGGTGCAGGAGGATCTCGAGGTCTTCCGCATGCTGCGCGACTGCCCCGCGTGCCACGGGCAGCGGCTGAAGCCGGAGAGCCTCGCCGTGCGCATGAAGGGCCGGCCCATCGCCGATTACGTCACCCTGCCGATCAGCTCGGCGCGCGAGGTATTTGACACCTTCGAGCTGACCGAGCGCGAGTCGATGATCGCCGCGCGCGTGCTGCGCGAAATCCAGGATCGGCTGCGTTTCCTGCACGATGTCGGCGTTGGCTATCTGACGCTGAATCGAAGCGCCGCCACGCTGTCGGGCGGGGAAGGGCAGCGGATTCGCCTGGCGACGCAGATCGGCGCGAACCTCACCGGCGTGCTCTACGTGCTGGACGAGCCCTCGATTGGATTGCACCAGCGCGACAACCGGAAGCTGCTGTCGACGCTGTCGCACCTGCGCGATCTCGGCAACACCGTGGTCGTGGTCGAGCACGACGAGGAGACGATTCGTACCGCCGACTACGTGGTGGACCTCGGTCCCGGCGCCGGCGAGCACGGCGGGGAGCTGATCTTCCAGGGCCGCCCGGAGCAGCTGCTCGATCATGCCAACGGCTCGCTGACCGGCGCCTACCTGCGCGGCGAGCGGTCCATCCCGACGCCGCCGTCGCGCCGTCCCGCGCTCAAGGGCGAGATGACGATTCGCGGCGCACGCGAAAACAACCTCAAGGGCATCGACGTCTCGATTCCGCTCGGCACGCTCACGGCCGTGACGGGTGTCAGCGGGTCGGGCAAGTCAACGCTCGTCAACGACATCCTCTATCGGTCGCTGGCGAAGACGATCTACCGCGCGGCCAGCGAGCCGGGCGCACACGACCGCATCGAAGGCGTCGAGCTCATCGACAAGGTCATCGAGATCGATCAGTCGCCGATCGGCCGCACGCCGCGCTCGAACCCGGCCACCTATACCGGCATGTTCACGTTCATCCGCGAGCTGTTCGCGATGATGCCGGAAGCCAAGGCCCGCGGCTTCAAGCCGGGACGCTTCTCCTTCAACGTCAAGGGCGGCCGCTGCGAGGCGTGCCAGGGCGACGGCGTCATCGCCATCGAGATGCACTTTCTGCCCGACGTCTACGTGACGTGCGAGCAGTGCAAAGGCCGGCGCTACAACCGCGAGACGCTCGACATCCAGTACCGCGGCAAGTCGATCGCCGAAGTGCTCGACCTCACCGTCGATCAGGCGCAGCCGCTGCTCGAGAACTTCCCGCCGATCGCCAACAAACTGCGCACGCTGCAGAACGTCGGCCTCGGCTACATCGAGCTGGGCCAGTCGGCGACGACGCTGAGCGGCGGCGAGGCGCAGCGGGTGAAGCTCGCGCGCGAGCTGTCGCGCCGGAGCACCGGGCGGACGCTCTACATCCTCGACGAGCCGACCACCGGGCTGCATTTCGAGGACACGCGCAAGCTGCTCGACGTGCTGAACAAGCTCGTCGACCAGGGCAACACCGTCGTCGTGATCGAGCACAACCTCGACGTGATCCGGTGCGCCGACTACCTGATCGACCTCGGCCCCGAGGGAGGGGCGGGGGGCGGGCGCCTGATCGCGGCCGGGACACCCGAGGAGGTGGCCGCCAATCCGAAGTCCATCACCGGGCAATTCCTGCGGGCGCTGTTCGATTCGGCGAAAAAATCGCGGCCGGCCTGACGTTGGGCGCTAATTCACCAGCGCTCCGTAAACGAACCGCTGCAACCCGGCCGTCTGCGAGGAAACCGCGGCAGGAATGAAGGTCGCGAGGGCAAGGCTTAACCCCAGCGCGCGGCTCACAACGCGCGGAGAATACGGCTGATTTGGATCACGAAATCGTTCTGGCTGATCGTGGCCGTGGTAAAATAGCCACACATTCGGCGGTTCGATTTGTGGCTCGTCTCACACAGCGGGACGTTACCTGAACGGTGATCGCAAGGAGACCACAGACTGCAACTCACTTGCAGAACACGACTTAAGCCGCTGACGGCACTAAAGGTCCAGTCAGGTATCGGGCTTGCTTCCTCTTACGCACTGCCCCGTATGCGGTCGACCTGATGCAGTCACAGCGGACGATTCGACGATCAATTTCCTGTGCCGGAATCGGTCTCCATTCCGGCAACAAGGTCACGCTTTCCCTCAAGCCAGCGCCGGCGGATTCCGGCGTCCGGTTTCGCCGCTCCGACCTCGGCGGCCTCGAAGTCGCGGCGTCGGCGGAGCACGTAGGCGGGATCAACTACGCCACCGGCCTGACCCGCGACGCGGTCCGTGTCGACACGGTCGAGCATCTGATGGCGGCGCTCGTCAGCCTTGGCATCGACAACGTCATCGTCGAGCTGAACTCGCCGGAAGTGCCGATCATGGACGGCAGCGCGGCGCCGTTCATCTATCTGATTCAGGAAGCCGGCGTGAAGCCGCTGAGCGCGGCGCGCCGCTACCTCAAGGTGCTCCGGCCGATGTCGCTGACGCGCGGCGACAAGCGCATCGCCATCTATCCGTCAGATCATTTCAAGGTCACCTACAGCATCGCCTACGACCATCCGATGCTGCGCCACCAGTCGCGGACGATCCGGCTGAGCGAGGAGATCTTCGTCGAGGAAATCGCGCCGGCGCGCACCTTCACGTTTCTCAACGAAGTGGAGCGTCTGCGTCAGCAGGGGCTCGCGCTCGGCGGCTCGCTCGAAAACGCCATCGTCATCGGCGATACCGGCATCCTCAACAACGCGCTGCGCTTTGACGACGAGTTCGTGCGCCACAAGATCCTCGACGTGATCGGCGACATGGCGCTGATTGGGCACCCGATGATCGGGCATCTCGTCGCGCATCGCGGCGGCCATGCGCTGCACACCGCGTTCGCGGCGCAGGTGCTGGCGCAGACCGACGCCTGGACGCTCGTTGACGGTGTGCCTGAAACCGTGGACACGCCGCGCACGGTTCCCGCCGTGGCGCGGGTCAGCTAGAACGTTCGGGTCGTTCGAGTCGTTCGAACCGTTCGAATAGCGAACGGGCTCCTCCCGCCGCCGCTATTTTTCTCCCTGGTCGTCCCATATTGACTATCACATCTTGACAGTCAAGATGAATCAGACGTGTCGTCCATGCCGTGGACGCCAACACCGACGTGATCCAGGGCACGCTGGACATGCTGATTCTCAAGACGCTGAGCCTCGAGCCGATGCACGGATTTGGCATTGCCCGAAGGGTCGAGCAGATCTCGCGAGGAGTCTTCAAGGTCAATCCCGGCTCGCTGTTGACAGCCTTGACCCGCCTCGAGCGCGCCGGGTGGCTCGACTCCGAATGGCGTGAGACCGCCAATTCGCGGCGGGCGAAATATTACGCGCTCACCCGCAGCGGCAAACGACAGCTCGAAGCGGAGACGGCCGACTGGACGCGCCGCGCGGCGGCGGTCGCGCGAATTCTCAAATCCGAGGCGTAGCCGCATGCCTTCCTGGCGACACGTAACGCGTGGTCTCCGCTCGCTGCTGAATCGATCGGCGGCCGACCGCGACATCGCCGACGAGGTCGAGCACTACTTCGATGAGGCGGCCGCGGTGTTGCGGTCGAAAGGGCTGTCGGCCGAGGACGCACGTCGCGCCGTTCGACTGGAGTTCGGTCATGCCAACAACGTTCAGGAACGGGTACGCGCGTACGGATGGGAGAACGTCGTCGATACCGTCGGCGCCGACCTGAGGCACGCTGCACGTCAGCTGAGCCGCCGGCCAGCATTTGCTCTAGCCGCGGTGGCCACACTCGCACTGGGCATTGGCGCGACGACCGCTGTCTTCAGCGTCGTTTACTCTGTGCTGATCAAGCCGCTGCCGTATCCGAACGCCGACGAGCTCGTCAGGATCCGGCATAGCGACATCCACGGCGAGCGGTCCTTCTCGGAGACGATGTACCTCACTTATCGGGAGGAGAACCGGACATTTGCCAGCATCGGTCTGTGGCACGAGACGGCGGGCGACGCTGATCGACCGCGGTGAGCCGGTGCAGGTGCGCGCTCTTCGAGTTGCGGACGGCACTCTGCAGGCGCTCGGGGTGCAGCCGATGCGCGGGCGCTGGTTTACCAAGGAAGAGTACGGGCCAGCGGCCGACGGGCCGGAGCGCGTCATTCTCTCTTATGCGTTCTGGCAACGGCGATTCGGCGGTGACGAGGCGGCGCTCGGGCGCGAGCTCTCGATGGAGGCGCCAACCGGCAGCCGCGCTCGCCCGTTGGCGGGGCAGTGGCAAGTTGTCGGCATCATGCCGAGGGGGTTCAGATTCCTCGATATGGCACCGCAGCCGGACGTCATCGTCGCGATGCGGCTCAACCCTGCACAAGAGACGATCAATTCTTTCAGCTACGACGCGCTCGCGCGACTCGCGCCCGGTGCCACGGCTGCCGAGGCGCCGCCGATCTCGAACGGATCTTGCCGGTTTGGGTCGATACATGGCCGATCTGGGCCGGCGGCTCTCCGAAAGCGGCGATCGCGAACTGGCGAATCACTCCGGTCATTCGCCCGTTGAAGGACGATTTGGTCGGCGGCGTCGCGAGCACGTTATGGGTGCTGATGGGTGCGATCGGTGCAGTGCTCCTGATTGCCTGCGCCAACATCGCGAATCTCATGCTCGTGCGTGCCGATGCACGACGACAGGAGTTCGCCGTGCGGGCTGCGCTCGGCGCGGTACCGGCGAGAATCGCGAGGGAGCTGCTGGTCGAAAGCCTGGTCGTGGGCGCCGGCGGGAGCGTGCTCGGCTTGGGGCTCGCGTACGTTGGACTACAGCTTGTGGGTGCGATCGGCCCGAGCAACTTGCCGCGCCTCGACGAGGTCGCCGTTTATCCGCCCGTGCTGGCGTTCACCATCGCCATCGCGATCGCGTCGGCGCTCGCGTTCGGCGCGATTCCGGCACTCAAGCATGCGCTGCGCGTCGATACGCCGCTGAGCGGTTCCCCCCGTGGCTCGAGCGCGAGCCGCGAGCGCAGCATCACCCGCAGCGCTCTGGTCGTCGTGCAGGTAGCCCTCGCGCTTGTGCTGTGCGTGAGCGCGGCGCTCATGATTCGGACGTTTGACGCCTTACGAGACGTCGATCCCGGATTCTCGGACCCCGCGACGATTCAAACGGCGGGGATTTCGCTGCCGTCCACACTGGTTTCCGGTACCGAGCCAGCCGTCCGCGTCGCGAGGGTGACGGCGCTGCAGCGACAGATTCTCGACAGGCTCGCCGTACTTCCGGGCGTCGCGTCGGTCGGCCTCGTGAACGACTTGCCGATGGGTGATGGGGAATGGAACGGCCCCGTCGTGGTCGAGGGCCAGGCAATAGCGGCTGGCGAAACACCGCCGTCGCGCCGCTGGAACTTCGTTTCGCCCGGCTATTTCGAGGCGATGGGCACGCGAATGATCGCAGGACGCGACGTCACGTGGAGCGATATCGAGACCGGCAGGCGCGTGGCCGTGATCTCAGAGGATTTTGCGCGTGAGATGGCAACAGAGCCTGCAGACGCGCTCGGGCGACGTCTCCGGTTATCGTTCGATCGGACCGGATGGGATGAGGTGATCGGTGTCGTGCAACGGGTGCATCAGGATGGGTTGTACGAGGAACCGCCGAGCATGGTGTATTGGCCTGTGCTCGCTTCGAACAGGTTGTTCGGAAGGACGGACGTCGCGTTCGTCATCCGCAGCCGTCGCGCTGGCACTGTCGGCCTCATGACTGAGATTCGGCAAGCAGTGAGGTCGGTGAACGGAACCATCCCGATGACCCGTGAAGGCACGATGCGGGACGTCTACGCCAACTCGCTCGCACGCACGTCGTTCACGCTGGTGATGCTCGCGATCGCCGGCGGCATGGCTCTCCTGCTCGGGGTCGTCGGTATCTACGGCGTGATCGCCTATGTCGTTTCTCAGAGGACCAGGGAAATCGGGATTCGGTCAGCGCTTGGCGCCAAGCCGCGGGAGCTCGAGAAGATGTTCTTGCGGTACGGGCTCACGCTCAGCGGGATAGGCGCGGCGGTGGGGCTGGTTGCCGCTCTGGCGTTGGGACGCGTGATGTCGTCGCTGCTGTTCGGCATTGGCCCGATGGATCTCCCGGCCTATGTCGCTGCGCTCGGCGTGACCCTCGCAGCCGCAGCGATCGCAAGCTATGTCCCCGCGCGTCGCGCGGCGATGATCGCTCCGATGGAGACGATGAAAGCGGAGTGACCGGCGGGTAGTGGGCTACTTTGATTGTCCGCCCTCACTGGCTACTTTCTGTCGGCGGTAGACAAGCGCTGCTCGGTAGCTGCAAACGGGGCTGCTCAGTGAGCCGTCTGGCCATTCGGTAGTGAAGTTGCGCCAGATAGTCAGTTCG
>JAICQE010000198.1 GCA_025938035.1 Vicinamibacteria bacterium | reverse complement strand
GCCGTACAGCGAGTCCGGCGGTTCGATTTCCATTTCCGCCAGCAGCTCGGGGGCGGGCTCGTCTTCAACCACCAGCGCAAGGTTCTTCATTTCGCGCCGGAAGCGCTTCGGGATGAGCGTCACCGCCTCGAGAACGAGGCGCCGGAACTGCTCGCGGGTCATTTCTTTTTTTTCTTGGTGTTCTTCGTGTTCTTTGTGGGTACCTTCGTGCTCCTTGTCGCCGGCCGTCGACGCTCGCCCGACACCACGTGACGGTAGTAATCACAGTCGTCGCGAACCGCGCACTCCTCACAAAGCGGCTTCGGCCGGCAGATACGCCGCCCGTGGAGGATCTGGACGTCTGACGCGAGCGTCCACATTTCAGGCGGCAGTTTCGAACAGAGCTGTTGCTCGACGATGACGGGATCGTCACCTTCAGCGATGCCGATCCGATTCGAGACGCGCAGGACATGGCGATCGACCGGCAGCCCGGGCACACCAAGCGCGTGGCCGAGCACCACGTTCGCGGTCTTTCTGCCGACGCCTGGAAGCGTCGTCAGCGCGGCCATGTCCGCCGGCACCTCGCCGGCGTGCTCTGCGACGAGCTTCTGCGACGCGGCGATCAGCGCCTTGGATTTCTGGCGGAAGAAGCCCGTCGAGAGAATCAGCTTTTCGAGCTCGGGCGCCGCAGCCCCGGCGAGCGCCCGGGCATCCGGGTAGCGCCTGAACAAGTCCGGCGTGACCATGTTGACCCGCTGGTCGGTAGACTGCGCGGACAGGATCGTGGCGACGAGCAGCTCGAACGCGTTGCGGTAGTGGAGCTCGGTGTCGGCGTTCGGGTGCTGCTCGGCGAGCGTTTCGATGATGCGACGCGTAGCGGCGGCGGACTTCATGAAATGCAAAACGCAAAATTCAAGATGCAATCAGAACGCACGGCCAGCGTCCATTTTGCATTTTGCATTTTGAATTTTGCATTTTAGTGAATCGGCCCCTGCTTCGACCACCCGACGTTCGTGTACGTCTCCGAGAAGACGCGCATGTGTTCCTGCAGCGCGGTAATCAGATTTGGCACGAACTGAACCGGCACGACAACGCGCGCCCGCACCGGCGCGCGGACAACGTGCTCGCTTTCGGCTTCGCGCAGTTCCTTCTCGGAGAGCGGCATCACCTCGCAGAACGTCAGCGTGAAATCGAACGGTGTGTGCGCGATGGAGCAGAAGTTCGCATAGGTGCGCGGATCGTTGGGGTGCTCGTCGGGAACGATGGTGAAGTTGATCTGCTTGCGCTCCGGTTGATCGGCCATGCCTAGTACTTTCTCATAACGCCGACGACGACACCCTGTACCTGCACCTGGTCCGGGTCAACGAAGAGCGGCTGCATCGTCGGATTCGCGGGCTGGAGACGGACGCGCCCGTTCTCCCGGTAGATCTTCTTGAGGGTGACGTCGCTGCCGCCAACCAGCGCGATGACCATTTCGCCGTTATCGGCGGACTTGCGGTCCTCGATGATGACGAAATCGCCGTCGCGGATCTGCTCGTCGATCATCGAATCGCCCTTGACGCGCAGCACGTAGCTGTCGCGCTTGCCGGCCAGCGCTTCCGGCACGGCAATGGTTTCAGTGCCGGGAACGGCTTCGATCGGCGCGCCGGCGGCGACGAAGCCGAGCAGCGGCAGGTCGAGCGCCCGGCCACCGGTGCGGGCCGGCACCAGTTCAACCGATCGGCTCCGGTTCCAGGCCCGGCGAATGAATCCTTTTTCCTGCAGATTGGTGAGATGCTTGTGGACGGTTGCGAGCGACGACAGGTTGAAGCGACGGCCGATTTCCTCGAGGCTCGGCGCGTAGCCGTGCTGCTGGATGAACTCGTTGAGATAGTCGAGGATTTCCCGCTGTCGTTTTGTCAGAGGTAGCACCGCAGTCCTCCCTCCGCTGCGTTGTCCGTGTGTGCACCCGGATACGCCGTGGTGGCGTAATCAGCAGAGCCGGGCGCTACTATATGCGAACATAAGGCGAAGAACAACCTGTTAGACTCACAAAAGCCGGCCCCTGGGGGACTCCGTATATGAGCGTTTCCCTGCGTTTCACCGCCATCACCTCCTGTGCGCTGCTGGCTTTGCTCGTTACGGCTGAGGCCGCCAACACCTCCCGGCCACAGGCCGACTCGTTCGCCAAGAAGCTGGCCATCATCAAGCAGCATGCGGCGGAATCACCCAAGTCGTCGCGCCGGACCACGGTGACGGAAGGCGAGGTCAATTCGTGGTTCGTCTACCGGGCGCCGGTCCTGCTGCCGGCCGGCGTGAAGAATCCGAAGGTCACAGCAGTCGGCAACGGGAAGATGCTGGGCGTCGTGACGGTCGATCTCGACGACATCGCCAAGAGCCGCACCGGCTTGTGGAAGCTTCTTGGCGGCACGATGCCGATCGCGTTGAGCGGCGTGCTGCGCACGAAAGACGGACGCGGGCAGTTCGACCTGCAGTCCGCGGAGATCTCCGGCGTACCGGTGCCGAAGTTTCTCGTCCAGGAAATCGTCACGCACTACACGCGCAACGAAGATCGGCCCAACGGCATCCGGCTGGACGAGCCCTTCGCGCTGCCCGCGAACATCAAGCAGATCGACGTCGGCCAGGGGCAGGCCCTCATCATGCAATGAGGGTGGTGCTGTGAGTGCGCGATGACGTTCTTGCCACCCCGCTTCAGTTCCTGAAAGGGGTCGGCCCGCGCAAGGCCGCGGATCTGAAACGCGCCGGCCTGGTCACCGTCGAGGACCTTCTCTACCGCCTTCCGTTCCGCTACGAAGACCGCAGCCGCATGCAGCCGATCGCCTCGCTGCGGCCCGGGCAGAAGGCCGCCGTTCTCGGCGACATCAAGTCGGCCAACCTGGCAACGACCCGCCGCCGCGGGTTCCGGATCTTTCACGTCGTGCTCGGCGATTCGAGCGGCGCCATCCGGTGCACGTGGATGAACCAGGCGTTCCTCGCCGACATCCTCAAGCCGCACCTGCAGATCGTCGTCTTCGGGGACGTGAAGCTCGATTCGTCGGGACTCCACTTCATGAATCCCGAATACGAGATCGTGTCCGGCGACGGCGCCGGAGATTCGCTCGGCAGCATCCACACCGGACGGATTGTCCCGTTCTACGAGAAGAGCGGCACCGTGACGCCGAACATGCAGCGGCGGCTCGTCCGGCAGGCGCTCGACCTTCTCCCGCAGGACATACCGGATGCGCTACCCGAGGAACTGCGCCGGCGCGCGGCCCTTGCGCCGCGCCGCGTCGCGCTCGAAGCCGCACATTTTCCGCCGAACGAAGAATCGGTCGCCACGCTGAACGCGTTCCGCACGCCGGCGCAGCGCCGGCTGATCTTCGAAGAGTTCTTCCTCTACCAGTTGGGGCACGCGTGGCGGCGGCAGGCCGGGAGCATCGAGCTGAAGCCGTTTGTGCCGAAGGTGGACGACCGGATTCGCGCCTCGGCGGCTGCGGTGCTGCCGTTCAAGCTCACGGCGGGACAGAAAAGCTCGCTCAAGGAGATCGTCGACGACATGCTCCGCCCGCCGCCGATGCATCGGCTGCTGCAGGGCGACGTCGGTGCCGGCAAGACGATCGTTGCGCTGCTGGCGGCAATCGTCGCCATGGAGAACGGCCTGCAGGTGGCATTCATGGCGCCGACGGAGATCCTGGCGGCCCAGCACTACGGCAACATCGCGCGGCTGCTGGCCTCATCGCGCTTCCGTGTGGATCTGCTGACCGGCAGCACTCCCGGACTGCACAAGCACACGCTGCTGTCGCACATCGAACGCGGCACGACCCATCTGGTCGTCGGCACCCATGCGCTGGTGCAGGAGAAGATCAAATTCCACAAGCTCGGACTGGTCGTCATCGACGAGCAGCATCGATTCGGCGTGGCGCAGCGCGCAGCGCTGCGCGCCAAGGGGCTGCGTCCGGACGTGCTCCTGATGACGGCGACGCCAATCCCGCGAACGCTGGCGCTGACCGACTACAGCGAGCTGGATGTGTCGAAGATTACGGACTTGCCGCCGGGCCGGAAGCCGGTTCGCACCTGGGTCAAGCCGGAATCGCGGCGCGACGAGATCTATCAGCTGATTCGCGAGCAGCTCGACGCCGGCCGGCAGGCGTACATCATCTATCCGCTGATCGAGGAGTCCGAGAAGATCGATCTCAAGTCCGCCACCGAAATGGCGGACCACCTGCAGGCGGACGTGTTTCCCGCGTATCGCGTGGCGCTGCTGCACGGACGCATGAAAGACGAGGCGAAGGAGCGCGTGATGCACGCGTTCGCGCAGGGGCAGCTGCACATTCTCGTCTCGACGACCGTCGTCGAGGTAGGGGTGGACGTGCCGAACGCGTCGATCATGGTCGTCGAGCACGCCGAACGCTTCGGCCTCTCCCAGCTCCATCAGCTGCGCGGACGCGTCGGCCGCGGACCGTGGGAATCGCACTGCATTCTGCTGTACCAGGCGCCATGGACGGACGACGCGAGGGAGCGGCTGAAAGCCATGTCCGCTACGAGCGACGGGTTCGTCATCGCAGAACGGGATCTCGAGCTGCGCGGCCCGGGCGACTTCTTCGGAACGCGGCAGTCGGGGATGCCCAGGCTCCGCACCGGCGACCTGGTCCGCGACCGCGACCTCATGGAGGACGCGCACCGCGAAGCGCGGCACCTGGTCGAGTCCGGCGGTCTCACGCCCGCGTTGATGTCGTTCGTGCAGGAGCGCTGGCAGGATCAGTTCGGGCTGATCGAGGTGGGGTGACGGTTCAATGCGGGTGATCGCCGGTCGATTCAAGGGAAGGCGACTGAAACCTCCAACATGGGAAGGGCTGCGGCCAACCTCGGACAAGCTTCGCGAGACGCTCTTCAACATCCTCGCGGCGCGCATCGAGGGCGCGCGAGTCGTCGATGGCTTCGCCGGAACCGGAGCCGTCGGCGTCGAAGCGCTCAGCCGGGGCGCTGCCCACGTCACGTTCGTCGATAACGATCGCCGCGCGGCCGCCCTGACCGCAGCCAACGTCAGCGCCTGCGGCGCGGCGGCGGACGTGACGATCGAGACCGGCGACGTCGCGACGGTGCTGCGGAGACACACCGCGGCGTTCGACGTGATCTGGCTCGACCCGCCGTACGGCCACGACAGCTACGAGGCGCTCGACGCAGCCGCCGGGGCGCTGACGCCCGGAGGCCTGGTGGTCCTGGAACGTCCCACGCGCCGCGAGCCGGCGGTTCCCCCAACGCTGACGCGCATTCGCGACGTGAAGTCCGGCGACAGCACGCTCACCTTTTTCACCCGGTCGGTCTCATAGGGCCCCCTCCGGGGGTGCCATCAGCTTAAAATCAGGATCTGCAGATGCCATTCGATCGCAGGGATGATCCGCCGACCGGGCGGCTGGCGCTCTTTCCCGGGTCATTCGACCCGCTGACCAACGGGCACGTCGACATCGTGCTGCGCAGTGCCCATCTGTTCGAGCGGGTGCTGATCGCCGTGCTCGTGAATCCGGAGAAGAACCCGCTCTTCACGCCGCCGGAGCGCGTCGAGATCATTCGCCAGGTGTTTCGCGAGTATCCGAACGTCGAGGTCGACACCTTCGCCGGGCTTCTCGTCGACTACGCCCGGCGCAAGCGGGCCAGCGCGATCGTGCGTGGTCTTCGAGCGGTGTCGGACTTCGAGTACGAATTCCAGATGGCCTTGATGAACCGCCACCTCGAGCCGACGCTCGAAACGGTGTTCATGATGCCGGCCGAGCAGTACACGTATCTGAGCTCGCGGCTGATCAAAGAGGTCTTCAGTCTCGGTGGGGAAGTCCGCGGCCTGGTGCCGCCGATCGTCGAAGAGTGGATGCGGAAGAAGCAGGGAGTAGGAGTCCAGGGGGCGTAAGCCCAAGGAGAGACTAGGGTGATGTTCGCAGAACGGTTAGCGCAGGTCTCCGAATCGGCCACCATGAAAGTGGCCGCCGAAGCCGAACGGCTTCGCCGCGCCGGACACGACGTCGTGGACTTCAGCGTCGGCGAGCCGGATTTTCCGACCCCGGACCACATCAAGGAGGCGGCGAAGGACGCGCTCGACCAGAACTTCACGCGCTATACCGCAGTGGCGGGAATTCCGGAGCTGCGGGAAGCGATCTGCGCGCGATACAAGGAGGACTACGGTATCGGCGTGACGCCGGCCGAGGTCCTGATGACGTTCGGCGGCAAACAGGCGCTGTTCAACGCGGCGCTGGCACTGCTCAACAAGGGCGACGAGGTCATCACGCACGCGCCGTTCTGGCCGACGATCCCCGAACAGGTCAAGCTGGTCGAGGCCACGCCGGTCATTGTTCACACCAACTGGCAGGACTCGTTCGCCGTTCATGCGGATAAGGTGCTCGCTGCCATCACGCCGAAGACCAAGGCGATCATTCTCAACACCCCGAACAACCCGACGGGTGCGCTGATCGACGAAGCGGCCGCTGCCGCGATTGCCGATGCTGCCGCGAAGCGGGGCATCTGGATCGTCGTGGATCTGTGCTACGAGCACCTGATTTATGAAGACGTGCCGCACAACCTGCCGAAGGTGCTGTTCGATCGCCACCGCGACCGGACCGTGCTGGCGTGCTCCGCCTCGAAGGCGTACGCCATGACCGGGTGGCGGGCAGGGTGGACGATTGCGCCTGCCAGCCTGACGAAGATCTTCAACACCATTCAGGGACAGACGACGTCGAACATCACGTCGGTGACGCAGAAGGCAATGGTCGCCGCGCTGACGGGATCGCAGCAGCCCGTTGCCACGATGCGCGACGAGTTCCGCCGCCGCCGCGACAGCATCCACGGCTGGCTGACCGCGAACCCCGCGATTCAGTGCCTGAAGCCGAAGGGCGCGTTCTATCTGTTCCCGAATATCAGCGGTCTGCTGACGGATCGCGTCAGTTCGTCGCTGGAATTTGCCTCGCAGCTGCTCGAGAAGGAGCACGTCGTCGTCACCCCGGGCGAAGCGTTCGACGCGCCGGGCTATCTGCGCATCTCCTATGCGACGTCGATGGAACGGCTGCGTGAGGGCGCCGACCGCATGCTGCGGTTTGCCGACTCGCTGCAACCGGCAAAGGCGAGCGCACGCTGACGGCGCATCCGCTTCCTGAAGGCTTCGTACATCAACTGCGGGACGCGCTCGGCGAGCGCGTCCTCGACGAACCGCGGAACCTCGAACTCTACGCCGCCG
>JAICQE010000085.1 GCA_025938035.1 Vicinamibacteria bacterium | reverse complement strand
GCTCGGCTGGGTCAGTCACTACGTCGACTGGGATCACCGCACGGCGGAGGCGCACTTCCGGCGCGGAATCGAATTGACCGGACTCGCCGTCGCGCACAGCTGGTACGGGGACTTCCTCACCGACATGCGCCGCTTCGACGAGGCACGCGCGTCTTATGCACGCGCGCAGGCGGTCTCACCGCGCTGGCTCGAGCCGCCGGTGTTGTCTGCCAATCTCCACACGATCACCGGAGCACCGGCGATGGCCATTCTCGAACAGCGGCGCACGCTGGAAACCGAACCGCAGTTCGGACTTGGCAACCACTTCCTGGGGCGCGCCTATCTGGCAAGCGGTGATTTTCCGAAAGCGATCGAGCACTTGCGCAAGTCGAACGAGATCATGGGATCGGTGCCGTTTACGCTCGGCGATCTCGGATTCGCGCTGGCTTCCGGCGGGCAGCGCGACGAAGCCGCGCGGCTTCTTCAGGAGCTGAAGGCAAGGCGGGACCGTGGCTACTACCCGGCGTTTCCAATCGCCGAAATCGAGCTCGCGCTCGGAAACAGCGAGGCCGCGCTCGACTGGCTCGAACGTGCCGTCGAGGAACGGCACACAGGGTTCTATCTGCCGTCCGCGGATCCAGTCTGGACCGCGATCCGCTCGACGCCGCGCTTTCGCTCATTCCTCGCGCGGATGAATTTGCCGCAGTGAGAGCGTCGAGGCGGAAGCTACGGGGTCGAGGCGGAACGGCGACTACAACAGTGCCCTCCGCACGTTCCACGCCTGCCACACGTGGCGCCGGTCGTGCGCCGCGATGACGTGCAGCCCGGTCGCCAGGCTGAATCGCACGCCTGGAATGAACGGGTTTGGAAAGTGCACCCCGGCGAGATCGATCTCCGCGTACTTCCGCAGAAACGCCCGCACCTGCTCCTGGCTTGCAAAGAATTGGGTCGCGGCGTCTGCGAGTGACGGCGATTCGCGCGGCACGATCTGCGCCGGCGCCTTCATCTTGAAGCGGGGCCTCACCGGCGCATCCAGCGATCGCACGAACCAGCCGCCGATGACGCCGGGCACGGCCGGACGTCTGCGCCGGCGGCCACGCGCGGCGGCGTCGGCCGCCGCCGGCTCCATCGCACGCAGGTACACGCGGTTGGCGGTTGCCAGGTGATCGAGACAGTGGGCGATGCTCCACGACCCGGGCGCCGGCCGCCACACGCCCTGCTCAGCGGTCAGTCCGTCGATCAGCTTCCGTGCGTCATCGTCGACGACATCCAGCGCCGCTTCGAGCATCCGGATATCCGCGTGCTCCTCTGCCGCCATCCGTCCTAAGATTACGGCAAATGAAGAAGCTGTTCTGGATTCTCCCCGTCCTCGTCATTGCCACGCTGAGCGCCGCGCCGGCGATCCCCCAACAGGGAACGGCCGCTCTGTCGACGTTCCTCGCCGATGCCACCGCCCGCGGCGACGTGCCGGGCGCTGTCGTCGCCGTCGTGGGCAAGGACGGACTGCTGTATCACGAGGCCTTCGGCAAGAGCAGCACGCTGCGCAACACGCCGATGGCGAAGGACACGATTTTCAACATCGCCTCGATGACGAAGGCGGTGACGTCCGTCGCCATCATGATGCTCGTCGACGAGGGCAAGCTGAAGCTCGACGACGACGTGGCGAAGTACCTGCCGAAGTACAAGGATCCACTCGTCATCAGCAAGTTCAACAGCGCGGACGCGACCTACGAAACGCGGCCGGCGAAGCGGCCCATCTCAATTCGCCATCTGCTGACACACACCTCGGGCATCGGCTACGGCTTCGCCAGCCAGACGGTTACGGCGCTCTCGCAGAAGACCAAGATGACCGAGCTGGATCTGCCGCTGCTGTTCGATCCGGGCGAGGGATGGGCGTATGGGGCCAGCACGCGTGTGCTCGGGCACGTCGTCGAGGCGATTTCGGGGCAGAAGATCGACGCGTTCCTCGACTCGCGGATTCTCAAGCCGCTCGGGATGCACGACACCAGCTACGCCGTGCCACAGTCGAAGAACACGCGCGTCGTCGCCGTGAGCGCCCGCGGCAACGACGGGAAGTTCGTCGAGCGTCCGATGCCGGCAACGATCGCGTCTCCAGTCCAGGGCGACGGCGGCCTGTACTCCACCGCCGCGGACTATGGACTGTTCCTGCGCATGCTTCTCAACCGCGGCCGTCTGGGCAACACGCGCATCCTGAGTGAGAAGTCGGCGAGGTCGATGTTCGACAATCACACGGGCAAAGTCGTCGTGCAGCGGCAGATCTCGGCGGCGCCGGCGCTGTCGCGCGACTTCCCGGTTGGAGCGGGCGAAGACACCTGGGGGCTCGGCTTCCAGCTCGCCAGGGCGAAACGTCCGAACATGCGCACGCCAGGCAGCGGTACCTGGGCTGGCATCTTCAACACGCACTTCTTCATCGACCCGGCCCGCGGGATCGGCGTCGTCGTCATGATGCAGACGCTGCCGTTCTACGACGACGCGTCGATGAAGCTGTACGCGGGCGTCGAAGAGATCGTCTATCGACACCTCAAGTAGCGAACCGTCCTCGGAGCGTCCCTTGAGTTGATCGGATGCAGTCTACCGGCGCCCGTACAGCAGCATTTCCTTGCCGCTGGCGAGCACGATCTTCTGCAGCTGCACGACGTTGGAGCCGTCGCTGTGGCGGTAGCCGATGCCGGTGATCACGTCGCCGGGCTTGAGGGTGTTGCGGTCCCAGCCGTTTCCGGTCATGCGCTCGGTGCTCGGGCCGCCGATGTTCCACTTCTCGATCTTCCCGGCGTCGGTCTTGACCTCGAGGTCGATCATCACGTGCGGATTGGACCAGTTGAAGGCGGTCACCGTCCCTTTGACGGTGACCTCTTTCGATCGGTCGATGGGCCAGGCGTGATGGGCCAGCGAGGGTGCGGCACCGAGCACGACAACGGCGGCAACAGCAACGATCGTTCGCCCACTCATGACAACCTCCATGGCGGGTCCGCTTCGCGGGATCGTCTCCAGCGGAACCCGCCCCACGCTATTTCGCCGGCGGCGGGGCTGCAGGCAATCCCGGCTGACCCGGCTTTGGAATATGGTCGGTTGACTGCTCGTTCTCGTTGCAGATGAATTCAATCATCTCCTGGTCCACCAGAAGGTTCCGATACACGCGCACGGTGAACGGCTTCGCGAAGACCTTCGGATCGTCGATCGTGACATCAACCTGGAGCAGGCCGAACGTCGGACGAGTGAAGCGCTCCGTCATCTTGAGCTGATCGGACCACGGCGTGCCGTTGACATCGTGCCACGACGCGCGCTCCTCCGAGTTGAAGTGCGTGGTCTCGACCACGAGCGTGTCGTTGCCCTCCCACCGTCCGCGGGAGTAGCCAAACCACCAGGGCTGCGGGTCGTTGTTGGGCGCCGGCCGCCCGTCGAGGTAGACGTAGCGCAGTCCGTAGTTCGACTCGTAGGTAATCAGCATCAGGTTCTTCGTCTGCACGATCTGACTGGGCTGCGGGTGGTTGTGGTACTGCATCAGGCCGATCGGCAGGCACCACACGTCCGGGTTGTCCTTGCTGTTGTCGGCCATCCGCTTCTTCTTCAGATCCTGCGCCCACTGCTGCATCGGCGGCAGGCAGTTGGCGTTGCCAGCCACTTCGAAGAACGCCGAGTTGAACGTGCCATCGGGGTTCGGCATGCAGGGCTGCGGCCCGCGGCCACGCCCGCCGCCGCCGCCGGCACCGCCGGCACCACGACCTGCGGCGCCCCCAGCCGCCTGCGCTCCACCACCCTGCGCCGCTGCGCCCGCGGCCGGAGCTGCTGCGCCGCCTGCCGGAGCTGCGGCACCACCGCCGCCGGCGCCACCACCACGGCGGCCGCGACCCGCATTCCAGACACCTGAAAAGTCCACTTTGCCGTCAGCCGTGCGTGGAGGAGGACCGGTCAGCACTGGCACACCCTTCGGATCGCGCGGCACATCCGGCGTCGGATACGACGGCCACTGCGCGCCGACAGTCACCGAGACACTTATGAAAACGGCGATCGCCGAAAAAATCCTGATTCCCCAATGCACCACGTAGAAGCCTCCTGAATGAGGCCACTAGTCTCCCGGAAGCGGCGCGCGATGACAAGCCCCGTTCAGAGAGTGGGTTGTCCTCGAACGTCCCCGGATTCAGCCCGATATAATCGCGGCCAGTGGCGCCTTCCCATTCCGTCGACGATCTCGCAGCGGGGCGCACCGCGCTCGAGGCTGGAGCATGGCGCGACGCCCAGCGCGCCTTCGAGCGTTCGCTCGAGATCGAAGAGACGCCGGAGGCGCTCGAGGGTCTTGGTCTGGCGGCCTGGTGGCTCGATCGCGCCGACATCGTCTTCGACTCGCGTGAACGTGCATTCCGCGGCTATCGCAGCCGGGGCGATCACGTGTCCGCCGCCCGTGTCGCGGTGTGGATGGCATGGGACAGCGCTGCCTTCCGCGGCGAAGAAGGCGTGGCGAAAGGCTGGCTGCAGCGCGCGCGGCGTCTCCTCGAAGGCCAGCCGGAATCGCCGGAACACGCGTTCCTCGCCGCCCGCGACGCAGTGTTCACACTGCTCGACGACGGCGATCCGGAAGCCGCGGAGGCGCTCGCCCGGGAAGCCATTCGCGTGGCCCAGACGCTGCGCGCGATCGACTACGAGATGGTCGGGCGGGCGCTGCTCGGCTTCGCGCTCATCACGCGCGGACAGGTCACCGACGGCCTGCGCGAGCTCGACGAGGTCAGCGCCGCGATCCTCGCCGGTGAGCTGACGGACCGTGTGCTGATCGCGCTGGCCGGCTGTTATCTGATCGGCGCCTGCGATCGTGCCCGCGACCACGGACGCGCCGTGCAGTGGTGCGACCGCGTCAAGGAACACAGCCGGAAATGGGGATTGAAGCCGCTCTTCGCCGTCTGCCGGACGCAGTACGCCTCGGTGTGCATGTGGCGCGGTGCCTGGGAGGAAGCCGAGCGCGAGCTGACGAGCGCCTGCGACGAGCTGGCCGTCTGCCGCCCAGGTATGACGACGGACGGATTGGCGCGGCTCGGCGAGCTCCGGCGGCGTCAGGGAAGACTGGATGAGGCGGCATCCCTCTTCGAACGCAGCGGCGGACACCCAGTCGCCTCACTTGGCCGCGCGGCCATCGCGCTGGACCGCAACGATCCTCAGGGCGCCGTTGAACTCGCCGAGCGCCACTTGCGGCGACTGCCGCTCAAGAACCGAACGGAACGGGCGGCGGCACTGGAGCTGTTGATTCGCGCGCTCGCCCTGGACGCCGGTACCCCGGCGAAGGGTGCCCTGCACGCGGGCAACCTGGATCGCGCTCGCGCGGCCCTCGAGGAGCTGGAGGACATCGCGTCCGGCGCGAAGACGCCGCCCCTCATCGCGTCGGCAAACCTCTCCGCCGGCCTCGTCGCGAACGTCGCCGGCGACTTCGAAACGGCGCGCCGCCGGCTCGAAGACGCCGTTGATCTGTTCGGCCGGAGCGGAGCGCCGTTCGAGGCCGCGCAGGCCCGTGTGCGGCTCGCGGGCGTGCTCGAACGGCTCGGCCGCGCGGATGCGGCACTCGCCGAGGTCGAGCGGGCACGCGAGGAGCTGACGCGCCTCGACGCCCGGCTCGAGCTCGCGGCCGCCGACGCCATCCGCCAGCGACTCGCTTCTCCGTCGAAGCCGGCCCACGCTCCCGCGGACACGATTGGCCTGACGGCCAGGGAAATGGAAGTGCTGCAGCTGATATCCAGCGGTCTCAGCAATCAGGCCATCGGCGAACGCCTGTGCATCAGCGAGCACACCGTGCACCGGCACGTGGCCAATACCTTGTCGAAACTCGGTGTCCCCTCGCGCTCCGCCGCAGTGGCAAAGGCCGCGAAGCTCGGGCTGTTATAGGCATAAGGGCCAAGGCCTAAGGCCTAAGAGAAGAACGAAGCCCGAAGCCTGAAACCCGAAGCCAGAGGCCCCCTTACTCCTAGACCAGCCCTTAGGCCTTGGGCCTTCGGCCTTAGGCCTGTCCAATGGCCCGAATGGGCCATTTTCGGCGGCCCCCGCAAAATGACCCGATCCGGCGAAGCACGCGGGCGGGCGGCCTTGATAGAGTCCCCCGTCATGACACAGACATCTACGACCCCGAGTAACGCCTCGGTCCTGACCGGCCGCCGGGCGGATGCCCTCGCCGACCGCCTCGAACAGGGCGCAAGGGCGCTTACCGACTTCGCGGCCTCGCTGACGGACGCGCAATGGACGACCCGCTGCCTGCCTGACGGCCGCACGGTGGGCGTCATCGTGCACCACGTCGGCTTCGTCTATCCGATCGAGATCGACATCTCGCGGCCGCTCGCCAAGGGCGAACCGCTCACCGGCGTGACCATGGACGACGTGCACGCGATGAACGCGAAGCACGCGATCGATTACGCCGCCGTCACCAAGGAACAGGCGATCCAGCTGGTTCGCACCAACAGCGCCGCGGCGGCCGCCGCCATCCGCGAGCTCAGCGACGAACAACTTGCCCAGGCTGCCCCGGCATCGCTCTATAGCGACGCGCCGGTCACCTGCCAGTTCATTCTCGAGGACCACGCCGTGCGGCACAGCTATCACCATCTGGCTCGCCTGCGGCGCACGGTTCAGTCGTAAAAGCAGCGAGCAGGGATCAGGGATCAGGAGAAAGCAATGACCACGATAACGAAGGACACACCTGTGGCGGCGCCCGATCTCGCGGCGATCAAAGCCAAACAACAGGCGATGTGGGCCTCCGGCGACTTCGCCGTGATCGGCACGACGCTGCAGATCGTCGGCGAGCTGCTGTGCGAGGCCGTCGATGTCGGCGGCGGCGAGCGGGTGCTCGACGTTGCGGCCGGAAACGGCAACGCAACGCTGGCTGCGGCGCGCCGGTTCGCGCACGTCACGTCCACCGACTACGTGCCCGCGCTGCTCGATGCCGGCCGCCGCCGCGCCGAGGCGGAGGGGCTCCACGTCACGTTCGAGGTGGCCGACGCGGAAGCGCTGCCGTACCAGGACGCCAGCTTCGACGTCGTCCTCTCGACGTTCGGCGTCATGTTCGCGCCGGACCATGCGAAGTCGGCGAGCGAGCTGCTGCGCGTCTGCCGCCCCGGCGGCAGGATCGGGCTTGCATCGTGGACGCCCGAAGGATTCCTCGGGAAGATGTTCCGCGTCGTGGCGAAGCATGTGCCGCCGCCGGCGGGCGTGAAGTCTCCGTTGCTGTGGGGCACCCGCGATCACCTCCAGACCCTGTGTGCCGGCGCATCGGCCATCGACCATACCGTTCGCGATTTCGCGTTCCGGTACGAGTCGCCGGAGCACTTCGTGGAGGTCTTCCGGATGTTCTACGGGCCGGTACACAAGGCGTTCGGCGCCCTCGACGCAAGCGGTCAGGCCGCGTTCGAATCAGACCTCCTGACGCTGCTGCGAGACTGCGCCCGGCCGGCGGCGGCGGGACTGGTCGTCCCCGCCGAGTATCTGGAGACGGTCATCACACGGTGACGCTCCGACTGATGTGCGTTCTCGCCCACCCCGACGACGAGTCGCTCGGGACGGGCGGAACGCTGGCCAGGTACGCGGCGGAAGGCGTGGAGACGTCGCTCCTCACCGCGACGCGCGGCGAGCGCGGGCGGTTCGGCGACGCCGGCGAACAGCCAGGTCCGGACGTCGTCGGACGGACGCGGGAAGCGGAGCTGCGGGCCGCGGCGGATATCCTGGGCATTCGCGATCTGGCCGTCCTCGGCTACCCTGACGGCACGCTCGACTCTGTCGATCCGATGGCTGCACAGGAGGCCATCGCGTCGCACTTCTGCCGCGTGAAGCCGCACGTCGTGATCACGTTTGGTCCCGACGGCGCATACGGCCACCCCGATCACGTCGCCATCTCGCAGCTGACGACGGCGGCCGTTGTCCGCGCCGCCACGATGGGGCATCAGGTTTCGAAGCTGTACTACATCGCCTGGAGCGCCGCGACGTGGGCCGCGTACCAGGGAGCCCTGAAGACGCTGAGCGTGAAAGTTGACGGAATCGAGCGGCGTACCGTGCCGGCGCCGGACTGGGCCATCACCACTCGGATCGATGCCAGCGCCGTCTGGCAGACCGTGTGGAATGCGGTGCAATGCCATCGCACGCAGATCAGCGTCTATCGGCATCTCTACGAGCTGACGCCTGATCGGCACCGCGCGCTGTGGGGAGTGCAGGAGTTTTGTCGTGCGTTCAGCCGTGTGAACGGCGGACGCGCGCACGAGTCGGATTTGCTCGACGGATTGCGCTGATGTCGACAAAGGATATCGAGATGACGCGCCGCGCCGCGCCGCTCGACATGAGCGCGTCCGAGTTCCGTGCATCGGGGCACGACCTCGTCGACCGGATTGCCGACTGGCTCGAGGATCTTCCGCGCGGTCCTGTGGTGCACGACGAGTCTCCAGCCGCCGTGCGCGCGGCGGTCGGCGCCGAGCAGCCGCTGCCGCAGGATGGCTGCGACGCCAGGACGCTCGTCGAGGACGCGGCGCACCTGCTCGTTCAACACTCCCTCTTCAACGGTCATCCGCGTTTCTTCGGCTACGTGACGTCGAGCCCGGCGCCGATTGGCGCTCTTGGGGATCTGCTCGCGTCGGCCGTCAACCAGAATGTCGGCGCGTGGCGCCTGTCGCCCGCCGCCACCGAGATCGAGGCGCAGACGATCCGCTGGATTGCCGAGCTGATTGGATTTCCCGCCGGCGGCGACGGCATCCTGGTGAGCGGCGGCAACATGGCGAACTTCGTCTGCTTTCTCGCCGCGCGGGCGGCAAAGGCGGCGGAGGTACGAACCGGCGGCCTGCGCGGCGCGCCGGCGGCGCTGCACGTGTACGCGTCCACCGAGACGCACACCTGGATTCAGAAGGCCGCCGATCTGTTCGGCCTCGGCACCGATGCGATCCGCTGGATCGACGTCGACGGCGCGCAGCGCGTCGACGCCGGCGCGCTGGAGCGGCGGATCGCCGCCGACCGCGATGCCGGCGCGCTGCCGTTCCTGGCCGTCGGCACGGCCGGAACCGTCTCCACGGGTGTCGTCGATCCGCTGGCCGACATGGCGGCCGTCTGCCGCCGTCACGACGTCTGGTTCCATGTCGACGGCGCCTACGGCGCGCTCGCGGCGCGCGTGCCCGGTGCACCAGCCGATCTGCGCGCGCTGAGCGAGGCCGATTCGGTGGCCGTCGATCCGCACAAGTGGCTGTACGCGCCGCTCGAGGCCGGCTGCGCGCTGGTGCGGCGGCGCGGCGATCTGCTGCGCGCGTTCTCGTACCATCCGAGCTACTACCACTTCGATCACGAGGTGACGAACTACTTCGACTACGGCCCGCAGAACTCGCGCGGGTTCAGGGCGCTGAAGGTGTGGCTGGCGCTGCGGCAGGTTGGATGGTCCGGCTACCGGCAGATGATCGACGACGACATGCGTTTGTCGAGACACCTGCACGCGCTCGTGCGGGAGCACCCGGATTTCGAGGCGTTGACACAGCACCTCAGCATCACGACGTTCCGTTATGTGCCGCGCGATCTGGCGGACTCGCCGGATGCCGAGGACTACCTGCAGCGCCTGAATCAGGAACTGCTGTCGCGGGTGGAGCGCAGCGGCGACGCCTTTCTGTCCAACGCGATGGTGAACGGCCGCTTCGCCCTGCGCGCCTGCATCGTCAACTTCCGGACGTCGCAGGCGGACGTCGAGGCGCTGCTGCCGCTGCTCTCGCGGCTCGGCGCCGAAGCCGACCGCGCCCTGAGGCCCTAGACTCGCATGTGGGGCGAGCCGCTAGCGGCGCTCGACGATGTCGGTCTTCATCGGACCAAGGGCGCCGAGCAACTGTTCCTTCTCGCGAGGACCGACCTTGAGGAGGCCTCCGGCCTAATTCTCGGCAGGCCGCTCGATGCGATCGACGGCCAGCACCCTGAGCGGCGCGCGGTCGGGGACCAGCTTGAGTCCGAGCTGCTCCTCGAGGGCAGTGAAGAGCGACGCATTGCCGTCGCCCGGCGCCGGCTGCTGAGTGAATGTCAGGGTGAATTCGTATCCACCAGTCAGCCCGGTCCGGTCGAGGATGACGCGGCCGTCCGGGGTTCCGACGCTTTCCGCGAGTCGGGATAGCGGCAGCCCACCGAAGCGAACGGTAACGCCGTCCGGGCCGTAGCTGGCGCTCCACGCGCACGGACGCGCACCATTGGCCGGCGCCGGAACGTCCGGCTCGCGGTTCTCGCGGCGTGCGGCTGCCAACGCCGCACAGTCGATGGACGAGCGGACCAGCCCCGGCCTGGTTCGTCCGTCGGTCCTGGCGACGACCAGCGCGAAGACCGGACGTTCGACGGTTTCATAGTGCGCGGCGAACTGAAATCGCTCCGCCAGCAGCGTCTGCAGCATCGGCCGCATCTGCTCACGCGTCGGGTTGCCTTCAGCGCGCGCTTCGATATCGTAGCGGTCGGACGTGACCCAGTCTGGCGCGCCAATCAAATCGTTGACTTGTGCGGGAAACGCCTCCCGAATGAGAACCGACACCGCGAGGTTGTGCATCCGCCAGCGGCCTCCGGGCTGAACGCCCCAGCTCGTATCCGTGTCCTTGGTCTGGCTTCGCTTGATGGAGACGACGTCGAACCGCGGGCCGTTCTGTGGAGCCGCGGCCGGAATGCGCTCCTGCGCGCCCACGGCGGCAGCCGCGAGCGTGACCAGGCTGACGACGAGGTGTGCTCGATGCATCGCGATCCCCGATCCCTGATCCCTGATCCCTGATCCCTGATCCGCTCTCTACGCCAGCATCGCCCGCCCTCCGGCACGCACGAACTCGTTCATGACGCGGCGTCTCTTCACCTCGAGTTTCTCGAGCAGAGGCTGCCATTCGGCCATCGCGCGAAGCGGCTCGAGATAGACGTCCGTTTCAAAGCCGCGCGCGCAGAGGAATCCGGAGTCGATCGCCCGTGCCAGCAACTCGACCGCACGATGAGGCTGTCCGAGCCTGACATAGATCCCGGCTATGTAGAACAACCCTTCGCCATCGGCAAAACTCGATGTCGCAATCCGGTCAAGCTCGACCACGCCCTCCTCGAGGCGGCCTTCGATGGCCGCGTGCACCGCCGACGAGAACGCCCGCATCGTCGGCACCGACGCAAACCGTTCTTCCTCACGGCGCGCGCGTTCGAGCGCGTCCCCGTCGCGGCCAAGCGCCCACACCACCCGTGCTTCGAACGGATCGTTGACGTTCTCCGCGGATGCGAGCGCCTGCTCGTAGTCGCCCTGCATGTAATAGGTGTGATGCACGCTGGTCGAGACCGTCGGGTCGAGGCGCTGTGCGTGCCGGTGGGCGGCCAGCGATTCGTCGAGCAGGCCACCATACCGGCAGGCGTGCACCAGCGCGGCGTAAATGTGCGGTTCGGCGCGCCGATGCCGCACGCGCTCGAGCAGGCGCGCCAGCGCCGCGTCGAGCCGGCCGAGATCGATTTCGAGCTGCGCGTAATACAGCTGGGCCGCGCCGTTTTCGGGATCGAGCTCCAGCGCGCGCAGGAACGACGACTCGGCGCGCGCGAGCTGCGCGGGATCCTCGTACTTGCCGAACAGACGCTCGAGCCGTCCGCGTTCGGCCCACGCCGGCGCGAAGGCCGGATCGAGCGCCAGACACTGCTCGAAGAAGACATGCGCCGGCCGCCAGCTGGCGGTCTCGCCGCGCAGACGCATGCCGTGCAGGTACAGATCGAAGGCCTTGGCGTTGCCGGCGGCACGCGGCCGGTAGTTGCGATCCTGCGTCGTCAGCGGCAGCGACGCGATCACGCGCCGGGCGAGCTCGTCGTGCAGGTCGATCACCGCGTCGAGCGGCACATGCGTCGTCTGCGACCACCAGACGTCGCCGGCAGGCACGGAGACAAGCTCCGCGCTGACCCTGACCTGATCCTGCGAGCGAAGCATCGAGCCGGTCAGCACGACGTCAACCGCAAGAGTGGCGGCAACCGCCTCGAGGTCGGGCACCGTGTTGGCGTAGCGCGCGGTCTTCAGGGTCGAACGCACGACCAGCGATTCGAGACCCGAGAGCGAGCTGACCAGCGCGTCGGCCAGGCTCAGCCCGAGGTAGTCGGTGTCCGGGTCGCGCTTCAGCAACCGGAACGGCAGGACGGCCAATCGCAGCATCGGCCTGGCTTCCGCCACCGAATCATCCGCGGCCAGCTGCAGCGCCGCGCGCAGATCGGCGACGAGCGTGTCAGCGCTCGGGTACCGCTCCTCCGGCTTCTTCGACAACGCGCGATGGAGAATGCGATCCGCGGCCGATACCGCCGGCGAACCGGTCAGGACAGGGGGCGCTTCGTGCAGCACCGATTGCGCGATTGCCGCCAGCGTCTTGCCCGAAAACGGCGGCCGGCCGGCCAGCATCTCGAAGAGGACCACGCCTGCGGAGAACAGATCGGCGCGTTCGTCAACCTCGTCGCCGAGCAGCTGTTCGGGTGCGGCATAGCGGGGCGTGCCGAGAAAGACACCGGAGTGGGTGATCTGATCGGCCGTTTCATCCTCGGGCGGCGTGCTGACCGGCCTGGCGAGACCGAAGTCCAGCACCTTGACGCCCGTGTCCGTCACGAAGACGTTCGACGGCTTCAGGTCGCGGTGCATGATTCCGCGGCGATGGAGCACCCCGAGCGCCTCGACGACGGCCACGGCGATGCGCAGCGCTTCGGCCGGCGGGAGCGCCCCATTCGTCAGCCGCGCCGCGAGCGGTTCACCATCGACGAGCTCCATCGCGATGAACGGCTGGTCGTTCCACTCGCCCAGCTCGAAGACCTGGCAAATCAGCGGGTGCGAGATGCCGGCTGCAATGCGCGCCTCGCGAACGAGCCGTACGCGCGCCGTGGGGTCCGACGAATTGTCGCGCAGCACCTTCAGCGCCACGTCGCGGCCGAGCCGCTCGTCCTCGGCCAGGTAGACAACGCCCATCCCGCCGTGTCCGAGCATGCGCCGCACGCGATAGTGGTTAATCCGCGACGGCAGCCCGCCGGCGTCCGCGGTGTCCCTGTTCTCGGCTTGCGGCTTGCGGCGCCATCCGAGGAGATCCATCGCTGCAGAGTGTACTGCCGCAGTGGCTGCGTGGTACGATTCGCCCGTTTTCTTATCAAGGTAGTGTCCGCCTTCAGGCGGTCCGCCTTTTCGTAGTGTCCGCCTTCAGGCGGACCCGGAGGATGAAATGAACACTGCCCGTTTCTGCGTTGCGGCGATGGTCGCGGCATTGGCGCTGTCCGCCGCCGCTCCGACCGCTGCCCAGGACCTCGCTATAACCAACGCCCGCATCATCGTCGGCAACGGGCAGATCGTGAATTCCGGCACGATCGTCGTCCGCGGAGGAAAGATCGTGTCCGCATCGGCTGGCGCGGCGGGCACACAGGGTCTGCGCGTGATCGATGCGAAGGGGATGAGCGCCGTTCCCGGCTTCATCGACGCACACAAGCACGTCAACACCGGCCCGCAGGAAAAGGAGCAGATGCAGGCGCTGCTCGAGGCCGGCTACACGACGGTCCTGTCAGGCGGCGGACCCGGCGACGGCAACATCACCCTGCGCGATCGCATCGAGGCAGGCACGATCAACGGCCCGCGCATCATTCCATCCGAGCGCGTCAACCTGCGCGGAACGCCCGACGAAGCACGCGCGGCGATTCGCGCGATGGCAGCAAAAGGCATCAAGCACACGGGCGAGATCGCGCTCACCCCGCTGCCCGGCCCGACGGCGGAAGAGATCGCGGTGCTGAAGGCGATCGTGGATGAAGCGGCGAAAGCCGGCGTGCAGGTGAACGTCCACGCCGTCAGCACACCGGCCATGGTCGCGGCGGTGGACGCCGGGGTGCGTCGGCTCGTACATCTCCCGAACAAGGACTTCACGAGCCATGAAGCCGCGGCGAAGCTGGCGAAGACCGGCACCATCGCGCTCGGGACGGTTGGCTTCGGCGCGCCCATCTTCGGCGTGTTCGCCAGCGACAACAACCCGCGCTTCCGCGATGGCAAGCCGTGGCCGGAAGCCATCGCCGGCGCCAACCGCGACGCCGCCGGCCGCGCGCTCGGCACGGAAGCGGCCTACCCGATCGTCAACGCGCGCACGATCTGGGACAACGGCGGCCTCATCGGCTACTGCACCGACACCAACTACGAGCCGCTTGCCGGCCTCGAGCACGAATTGAAGTCGTACAGCATCGTCTTCTCGATGCAGGACATCTTCAAGCTGATGGGACCGAACACCGCGGCCTACATCGGCATGGGCGATCAGCTCGGCACGCTCGAAGCCGGAAAGCTGGCGGACATCGTGCTCCTCGACGGCAACCCGATGGAAGGTATCCACAACATGCTGAAGACGAAGGTTGTGGTGAAGGGCGGGAAGGTCGTCGTCGACAAGCGCTGAGACGCCTTCAACGATGAGTTCGGTTATCTGTGGTTCGAAGGTAGGCGCGCTTCAGGGGCGAACGAGATACCGACCGGCGGCCGCGGGCGCTGCGCGCCGGAAATCGGTTGCCGCTCGAACTCTCACGCTGGCGCGGCGAGTAGTCGCTGATTCGCCGCCGCATCCATCGCACGGCTCAAAACGCCGGTAGTACCTCGCCGCAACGAGAACGCGTTGACGGAACTCGCCGCGGAAGCCTCGCTCCACCCGATTTCCCGCTTCGCAGTACGTGGCGCTGGCGCACGCGACCGCCGATCGGTATCTCATTCGCCTAAATCGGATTCGCTTCAGTTGGCGCCGACACCCGACCCGCCCGCAAGGTATCGCCATCGAGTGCGTTCCGGCGTGCCGAGCCGCTTGACGAAGCGAGATGCCCGACGCCCATCCCGGCGCGAGCGATCGATTGTTGATTTCAGCCGCGTGGTGAGACACAGGTGATCAGCGTCGACGATCCCTTCGAGCGGCGCGATCAGCAAAGACCGAAAAACGCGATGCAGGCGCACCACGAGGGTGCGGGGTCGCAACCAGCTCGGTAGATAAACGTGTTCTTCGCTTCGACAGCCGGAATCGCGTTTTTCCGCGCCAGCGAACGGGATCGTCGACGCTGATCACCTGTGGCTCGCCACATTCCCACGCGGGCCGGAACGGCAAGCGTCGCTACAGCAAATCGAAAACTGCGCTAGTAGCGGACGATCCGCGTCTCGCCCATCGAGCTGTTCACCTTCAAGCGCAGCGTGGGCGCGCTGGGATCGTCGGGCGGCGTGGGGTCGGGCGGACGGCTTTGCCGCTCGCCGCCTGACTCGCGCACGTCGGCCTCGAGGCGCACGTTGGATGGAACGCGAAGCGTCAGCTCGCCCATCGACTGCTCGAAGTTGAGGGTCACTTCCGCGCCGGGGGTCCAGGCGCCGCCGAGATTGGCAATGACATTGCCCATGCTGCCGGACGCGGTGACGGTGTTCGCGCGAGCGTTGCCGAGATTCTCGACGTTCAAATTCCCCATGCTGTTGCTCAGGCGCAGTTCACGCATACCTTCCGCGACCGGCTCCTGAAAGTCGACGCGGTGCTCGCCCATCGCCGCATTCACGCTGACCTCGCGCAGCATCAGGCCGCCAAGATCCACGTCCGAGCGACCCATGCTCGTGGTCAGATCCAGGTCGAGCGGCATGCCGCGCGGAATGGTGACGGTCAGCCGCGGCCTGTTCCCGTCGCCGTCTCCGATCCCGCCGAAAATCCGTACCCACATTGGCGCCTTGGACTTGAATCGTACGGTGGCACGGCGCGCGCCGGTCGCGGGATCGGTGTCCTGGCTTTCCGTCAGCTCGAACAGCCCCGGCGCATACTCGCCCGTGACCTGGATGTCGCTGCCCGGCTCGCCGGGCTGGATCGTGAACTCGCCTTCCTGAAGTTCGATCGTCAGGTGCAGCGGTGCGTTGCTCCTGTTCGATTGCCCTGTCGCCGACTTGGATGAGGCGTCGGCACCCATCGCTGGCAGCGAGATGCGCCGGTTGACCGGTTGCGGGTTCGGATCGCCGAGATTGCTCGCCGCGTTCCGCGCCACCATCACCGTAATGACGATGCCGCCAACGACGACCACGATCATCGTGAGGCAGCCAACCCCCGCGATGAGACCCACCGTCCGCAACGTGCTGCGCTTAGCCATTCGTTTCAGCCGAGCTTATATCACCCCTGGCGCGCAAAGCGCGCCCGGCAGACACTGCCAACCAGCCAAGGGCGGAGCCCCCTGGCTGGTTACGGGGATCGAGAATCCAAAGTTGCAACAGGACTAGAATCGCCGGATACACACGCAGCGAATTGCAGTGGTGGAGGTGTCAATGGCTGTTTCCGGTACCGCAACGTTGAACGGCAGAAGCGTGATGCCGAGCCTGACCGTCAACAATCTGCAGCAGAGCCTCGACTTCTTCAGCGGTCTCGGCTTCGAGATCGAGGATCGCTGGGAAGAGAACGGCAAGCTGCTCGGCGCGATGCTGAAGGCCGGCGAGGCGCGCCTCGGCCTCAGCCAGGACGACGGGAAGAAAGGCACGAACCGCGTGAAGGGCGTGGGGATGCGAATCTACATCGAGGCCGCGGACAACATCGACCAGGTGGCGGCGCGCGCCAAAGCGTCGGGCATTGCCTTGACGAGAGAACCACACGACACCGAGTGGGGCAATCGGGCGTTTGAGGTCACCGAGCCGAGCGGCTTCCTGCTGACGATCGGGTCAACGCCGAAGGCGGACTAACACAAGCCGAACCACGAAGACCACGAAGGATCGAATTCGATTCTTCGTGGTTACCTGGAGGCACGCGGGGCCTTGATGGATAGATGACTGGTCACTTAAACTGGTCATATGAAAGACGAGCGGCTGCCGGCCGCGGAATTCAAAGCCAAATGCCTGGCCCTGATCGATCGCGTGCGTGAGCGCGGCGAGCCGATCACCATTACCAAGCGGGGACGCGTCGTCGCCCGCCTCGTACCGGCCGGAGACGAGGATGAACGCCCGTGGCTCGCGCTGCGCGGGCGGGGCCGCTGGACCGGCGACCCCTACGCGCCCGCCGTCGACGAGCGCGACATCGAGGTACTAAAGGGGCGGCCGAGAGCCAGGGCAAAGCGTCGATGACGACGCCGGTGCTCGACACGCATGCCTGGGTCGGTTGGATGCTCGGCTCACCGGACCTGTCGTCGGCCGAACACGATGCGCTGAACGGGCTTCCGCAGGACCGTCGACCTTATCTCTCGGCCATCAGCCTCTGGGAAGTCGCGATGCTCGTCGATCTGCAGCGGCTGTCGCTCGACATCCCACTGTCGGAGTGGCTCGGGACGGCCGCGCATCCGAGAACGGTCCGATTGATCCCAATCTCACCCGCGATCGCCGCCGGCACAGCGCTGTTGCCATTGTCGTTTCACCGGGACCCGGCCGATCGGCTGATCGTGGCGACGTGTCGCGAGCTCGAGGCGCCGCTGCTGACACACGATCGACTGATCATGCGGTCCCGCTTGGTGCAACGATGGCGACCCGCGGTCGAGGATTGATTCGACCTTCAATTCTCCGTCGGCCTCTCGACGCGATCGATGGTCAATTCCGTGGCGCGAACCCTTCGGGTTCGCCAGGCGAGCCTGCAAGGCTCGCCCACGAAATCCGCGCAGACGCATCTGAAAGACGCGCGCTATTTGGGGGGCGCCGGCGTTCCCGGCAGCCCGGGCTTGCCGCGCGGTGGAATGTGGTCGGTCGACTG
>JAICQE010000196.1 GCA_025938035.1 Vicinamibacteria bacterium | reverse complement strand
GGGCGCCAAGATAGAGGCATTCTCGGCCTCCCGTCGTACAGGATCACGAACTCGTCCGGCGTCTGCATGATCTTCAGCGGGTACGGCGTGGCGCCCTGGCGCGGCAGCCCGCTCGGCTTGCACCACAGATTGGGATCGTCCTTCTGGAAGCTCTCCGTCCGCTCGGCGCAGATCGCGCGACCATTCTCGTTGAGCGACACGTCGATCGTCTTCTCCACGAAAACGCCCGACAGCCATGTTCACGATCCATCGGTTGGTCCACACGCCACGGAAGTCCGGCATCCCGGGTCTCCACCAAGATCGTGACTGAAGGATCGCTGACCTCGGTCTCTGGCCCTGGTCTTAACGGGGCGCTCGCGCGCCGTCGATCAGCGACAGGATGCCGTTGACAATGCCCGATTCGGCACAGCCCGGCTGCAGCCGAGACGACAACACCTCGAATGTCCGCTTGCCGAAGGACGCCTCGTCCGGGATGTAGCCCGAACGCGCCGCTCCGTTCGTGAGCGTCGCCATCATCGTCGCCTTGTACGGCGACTCACGCTTCAGTCGCTGCGCGATGGGGTTGAACACCTCTGCGTTTACCGCGCCGATCATCACGTCGCCGATGCGCAGGAGACCGAGCCTGATCTCCACAGGGCTGCCTTCCTTGTAGGTGCCTTCGAATCCTGCGCGGCCCTGATTCGTCCGCTCGCGTCCGGGACAGCTGATCGTCGAGGACCGGCCGGAGATCGGCACCGCGGTGTCCGTGCGCTCAATGCCGCGCATGACATGCAGCACTTCCTCGCCGAGGAACTGCCCCATCGAGAGGACCATCTGCCGCTGCTGGTTCATGAGTCGTGCGACGGTCGGATTGTTGCGGTCCAGCCCTTCCCCACCTGGTGGCATGGCGTTGCTGATGTCGATGCCTCGCGTGGCGTAGTCCCTCGTCCGGATGTCTCGAAGGTCGTAGGTCTGCTGGTAGTAAATCGGATTCTGATCGCCGGCGGCGCCACTCGACCAGAGGGCGATGACTTTGTCGTCGAATGAGTCTTCGATGTATCGCGAGGCGGCTCCCGGGATGTCGGCGCTGACCTGATCCAGCTGTCCGGCAATCACCGCGTGCACGGCGTAGTTGTAGTAGACGGCGATCGGCTCGCCGCCCTGGCTCTCGAACGCGAGAACAGCGACGGTCTTGTCGGACGGACCCTCCCGATTCGGTCCCTCCCACCAGCGATTCGTCTTCAGGTCGATGATCTGGCGATTGACGTTGATGTAGGAGACGCCCGTGCCGTATCCCATCCGCGCCGGCGTCAGGCGCTGCTGTGCGAGCCGCACCGCATCGACGATCTTCTGCACGTAATCGGGACCCCGCTGACCGCCGGCACTGTGCGTGTGCGTCGCCGTCAGTAGGACACTGGCTGTCGGGATCTTCAGCTCCTTTTCGATCTGTCCGGTCACCGCCTGCCAGACCGCGTCGGGAACGGCTCCAGCATCGATCGTGATCAGCGCCGCAGTCGAGGCGCCGTTCTCGAGCACGATCGCTCTCGCATGGAGTCGGTCGAGAATTCCCCGGCTGTTCTTCGGAAGCTCGCCCTGCGAAGGGGTGATGTCCACCCTGGCGGCCCCGGCACGCAGCGATGGCACACGTTCGGCGCGCTGGCCGGCAGCCTGGCGCGGCACGACGGCCGCGAGAAGAATCGTCAACGCCACGAGCGAAAGGCGCTTCATCGTGCGGATTGTAGCGCGTCGTCCAGCCGTCAGCCTACGCCGGGGGGCCGAATCGTCTCCACCTCCGCTCGCAGGGCGTCCTCGCGAGCCACGGCGTGACCTTGCTGAAGCCTTGGCGGAAGCGGGCACGTCGCGAACCGGGAGCCGCCTACAGCCTCGGCCGGTGGATCCCCTGCAGGCTCGGTCACGATAGAATCTGCCCGGCGTTGTCGTACGCCCTTCCAAGGAATCTATCCATGACGAAGCGATCGGGCGTTCTGCTCCTGTTCCTCCTGCTTCTCGTCGGGATGGCATCCAACCGCGCCGCGGGTCCGACGATTGCGATCGACGCGACGGCGGCATCAGGGAAGGTCAGCCGGCTTCTGTACGGATTGATGACCGAAGAGATCAACCACGCCTACGACGGCGGGTTGTACGCCGAGCTGATCCACAACCGCGCGTTCCTGGACAACGCGCAGATGCCCGTGCGGTGGTCGGTCGTTCAGCCCGAAGGCTCCGCCGCGGCAATCGCCCTCGACCGGAGCGAGCCGCTCAACCAGACGATTCCCGTCAGCATGCGCCTGGACGTCACGCGGGCGTCACCCGGCCTCGGCGCCGGCGTCGCCAACGAGGGCTTCTGGGGTATTCCGGTCAAACCGAACACCCGGTATCGCGCCTCGTTCTATGCGAAGGCTACCCCGGGATTCGACGGCCCGATCATGCTCGCGATCGAGAGTCCCGACGGCAGGACGTCTTACGCGCGCGGTACGGTGACTGGCCTGACGCCGGCCTGGACGCGTCACGAGCTGACGCTCGAGACCGGTAACGTCCCCACGACGGCCAACGCGCATTTCGCGCTGACGCTGGATCGGCCGGGCACCATCTGGCTGAGCCTCGTGTCGCTGTTTCCGCCGACGTTCAGGAATCAGCCGAACGGCTTCCGGCCGGATCTGCTGCAGATGCTGATCGACCTGAAGCCGAAGTTCCTGCGCTTCCCCGGCGGCAACTACCTCGAGGGCGACACGATCGCGGACCGGTTCGACTGGAAGAAGACGCTCGGCCCGCTCACCGACCGGCCGGGACACATGGCGCCGTGGACGTATCGATCGTCCGACGGCCTCGGCCTCCACGAGTTTCTGCTCTGGGCGGAGAACATGAACGCCGAGCCGGTGCTCGCGGTGTACGCCGGCTACTCGCTCAAGGGTGAGTACGTGAAACCGGGGCCGGATCTCGAGCCATATATCCAGGATGCGCTCGACGAGATCGAGTACGTCATGGGCCCGGCCAGCTCGACGTGGGGCGCGGTGCGGGCCAGGGCTGGACACCCGGCGCCGTTCACGATGACCTACGTCGAGGTCGGCAACGAGGACTTCTTCGACAAGTCGGGTTCCTACGATCAGCGCTTCGTGCAATTCAACAAGGCCATCAAGGCTCGCTACCCCAACCTCAAAGTGATCTCCAGCGTCGGCTTCGAGCAGCCGGAGACCCGCCGCGTCCGCAGCATCGTGCCCGACATGGTTGACGAGCACTACTACAGGACGGTTGACACGTTCCTGAAGATGTCGCGCGGCCACTACGAGAAGTACGACCGGAAGGGGCCCGAGATCTTTGTCGGCGAGTGGGGCGCGTACGAGACGCCGTTCGAGCCGTGGAACGAGCGCTCGCGGAAGGAAGCGCCCACCCCGAACATGCGCGCGGCGCTCGGCGATGCCGCCTTCATGACGCAGATGGAGAAACACTCCGACATCGTCGTCATGCACAGCTACGCGCCGCTGCTCGTCAACGTCAGTCCCGGCGCCCGCCAGTGGCGCCCGAACCTGATCGGCTACGACGCGCTGCGCGTCTACGGCTCGCCGAGCTACCACGCGTTCAAGATGTTCAGCACCAACCTGGGCGACGAGATCCTGAAGGCGACGACGGCCGACACCGAGGTCTTCGTCTCCGTGACGCGCGACAGCCGGTCCGGCCGCATCCACGTCAAGCTGGTGAACGCGACGAATGCCCCCGCGCCGGTGCAGATCGATATCGCCGGCGCGAGGACGCTCGCAGGGACGGCCACGGCCCTCACCCTCTCGGCCGATCCGCAGGCCACGAATTCAATCGACGCTCCACAGAACGTCGTGCCCGTCAGCTCGAAAGTGGCGGGCGTGAAGTCCGGATTCAGCTACGTTGTCCCGGCGAACGGGATCGTCGCCTTGACGCTCGAGACGCGCTGAGGCCGCCTGTTGAATCGCGCGAAGTCGCGTGGTGCGAACCGTGTATCGCTCCGCGGATCTACTGGATCGCGCGTGACGCCGTCTGCCACTTCGAGTCTGCGCAGATGCCGCAGTTCGGGCCGACGAAGTAGCCCTTCCCGTTCGCGCCGGTGTCGTTCATCAACTGCCACTTGAGCCACGCGACGGCGGCCACGCCAAAGGCTCCCCCGTTGTCCTCGTTGTACGTGCCGCCGTGGCCGACGGAGGGATGCACGCCGTAGAACACCGGAATCTTCGCGGGCATGGTCTCGAAGTCGCGTTTGCCGTTCGCATACGCGATGTCGCTCTCGCCGCCGGTGACGATGATCACGGGCGAGTGGAGGCCGGCGAAGATCTTCTCGTCGGGCTGCAGCAGGCCGCTGTTCCAGATGCCGACCGTGGCAACACGCGGATCGGCGGAGGCGCCGTACGACATGAGCCCCCCGCACGACATCCCCATCGCCGCCACCCGGCCGGTCTCGACCTTCTGATAGAAGCGGCTCGCCGGGTCGTTACCCTCCTTCGCGAGCCAGTCGACAGCCTGAATCAGCGCGGTGCCGTCAGTCATGGGCGCACCGCCGCGGCCCCGCCCGCCGGCGCGTGCTCCCGCACCTGGGGCAGGCGCCGCTCCACCCGCACGCGGCCCCGGTGCGGCGCCAGCAGCCGGCGGCGTCCCGCCACGTGGTCCGGGCGCAGCACCGCCGCCGGGAGCCGTTCGTCCGACCGGCGGGCCGTCGGCGATCACGACGACGCCGTGCGACGCAATCTCGTTGAGGAACTCGGGGAACTGCAGACCGTCTTTGGCACAACCACCCTCACCCCACACCAGCACCGGATGCTTCGACGGCCCGAGCGCCGCCGGGCGATAGATCGTGTGCGTGGCGAGCGTCTGATCGTGCTCGATCACGACCGCGTGCGGGCCGGTCGGCGGCGCGCCCCGCAAATTAGCCTTCACCGGGAGAATACCCGCCGGTGCGGCAGCTGCGGGCGCCGCGTTCTGGGCGGCAACCGGGCTGAGGACGAGGCCTGCGCCGAGGACGAGAACCGCCGTCAGGGCAAGCCCGTTCGTGTGTCTGACTGTCATGTCGTTGTCTCCTCGATACATGGTCGAGTGTATGCCATCTACTTCAGGGCCTTCGCATCGGCGTCCACGCTTCGCGCCCACTCGCCGAGCAGCGGTCGGAGACGGCGAACGATGTCCGGCCGCTGCGCGGTACGGTCGTTCCGTTCGCCGATGTCGTCGCGCAGGTTGAAGAGCAGCAGGTGGTTCGCGTCCACCACGAGCTTCCAGTCGCCCTGGCGCACGGCCTGCTGCGTGCGGTTGGAGTTTGGCGCCGACCGCCAGAACAACGTCCGCTCCTGCTTTGGCGCGCGCCCTTCGAGAATCGGGAGGATGTTGATCCCCTCGTAGCTCGGCGGAACCTCCACGCCGGCCGCCGCGACGATCGATGCGCTCCAGTCGAAGGTGATGGCGGGCTGATCCGACACGCTGCCGGCGCGAATGCGGCCGGGCCACTTGACGATTGCCGGCACGCGGATCCCGCCCTCCCAGACCGTCCACTTCCGGTTGAAGAGCGGCCCGCCGCTCGACAGCCACTCGCCGCCGTTGTCGTTCGTGAAGATGACGATGGTGTTGTCGGTCAGGCCGAGGCGCGCGACGGTCTGCAGAATCCGCCCGACGCCGCTGTCCACGGCTTCGAGCATCGCCGCGTAGTCGGCGCGCGTCGGCGGATTCTCGGCGTTGGCCGTCACGTGTGCGCCGCTGCCGGGCGCCGGCGACGGCCGATCGGGCCGGTTGTACGGCCAGTGCGGCGCGTTATAGGCGACGTCCAGGAAGAAGGGCCGGGCGGCCGCTGCGCTCTGTTCGACGAACTGGATCGAGCGCTCGGTGATGAGCGTCGTCAGGTACTGACCGGTCATCGAGATCTTCGTCTCGTCCTCCCAGAGGTCCTCGGACCCGGGACCGCGGTTGTGATGCCAGTAGTCGACGTGGCTGCCCATCAGGCCGAAGAAACGGTCGAACCCGTGGGCGCGCGGGCCGCCATTCTTCGCGCCGCCGGTGACCGTGCCGCCCAGGTGCCACTTGCCGATCAGCCCGGTCCGATAGCCGCCGTTCTTCAGCACCTGCGGCAGCGACGAGCCGCTGACGGCAAGGCCGCGCGTCCCCTCGGGTCCAAGCGCGGTCTCGATCGCACCGCGCTGCGGGTAACGGCCGCTGATGAGCGCCGCGCGTGTCGGGCTGCACAGCACGCCATTGGCGTACGCATCGGTGAGGCGCACGCCCTCCCTGGCCAGACGATCGATGTTCGGGGTCTTGATGTCCCTGCCGCCGTAGCTGCCGAGATCGGCGTACCCCATGTCGTCGGTCATGATCAGAATCACGTTGGGACGCGACGTGGCAGACGGAGAGGGCTGCTGCGAACGGCCGGCGGCAGTGACGACTGTTATCAGGATGCCCACGCAGAGCGAAACGCCGATCGATCGCGGTCTTGTCATCTGAGCTTCCTGGCCATCAGCCACTCGAGCAGCCGGTCGCTCCATGTGTCGACCGGCAGCTCGCGCTTCGTCATCCCGAAGCCGCCGCTGACCTGGTCATATACGTGGATCTCTGCGGGCTTCCCCGCGGCCTTCCACGCGGCGAAGAGCGCCAGGCATCCGTTGGTCACGTTGAAATGCGATGAACCAACCGCAATGAAGAGCGGCGGGGCATGCGCAGGCACGTTGACGTCCTGCAGTGAGGGCCCGTAGACGGATACGAGGAAGTCCGGCGACGCGTCCGATCGCTCGGCCAGCGCGGTTCCGACAGCGATGCCACCACCAGCAGAAAAACCCATGATGCCGATTCGCGCGGGCTCGATCCGCCAGGCCGCGGCGTTCCTCCGCGCGAGACGAAGCGCCTGCTGCGCGTCGGCGATCCCCATCTGCAGCACCTCCCGCAGCGCCGGATCATCGGGCTCCGGGTTGGCGTTGCCGTTGCGAATCTCCATCTCCTTCCGAGGCCCTGCTCCAGCGCCCGCGAGGCCCGGCGGCGTACCCCGCCCGCGGCCGCTCGCGGGCATCCTCTGCAGCGTCCGGTACTTCAGCACCAGCGCCGCGATGCCCTGGCTGTTCAACCACTGCGCGACCTTGACGCCTTCGTTGTCCCACCCGAGGAGCCGCAGGGCTCCGCCGGGAGCGACGACGACCGCGGTTCCGGTGGCGCTGGCCGGCGGAGGAAGGAACGCGGTCACCGTCGGATCGCTGACGTTGGTGATGGTCCTGTCGCCCGTCGGTGAAGTGGTCGTGACTTCGGGAAGCGCCCAGTTCTCCGAGCCCGGCGCTTTGCCGGGCCAGAGACGGATC
>JAICQE010000153.1 GCA_025938035.1 Vicinamibacteria bacterium | reverse complement strand
GTGGCCTTGAGGTCCGGACCCAAGCGTCCGTCCGCCCGCGCCATGACGAGATGAAAGATCGGCAGATCGCGTGTCTCGACATGCGTCGCCAGCTGGAACCGGTCTTCCAGCAGGTTGATCATCAACACCGTCAGCGCCGACAGTGGGACGGCCTCTGGCGGCTTCGCCCTGATCGAGTAACGATCCTGGTCGATCCAGCCCGGCGCACCGACGATCTGGTAATCCCGCTTCTGTAGCGCCTGGCGGAGAAGCACCGAAATCGGCAGGCCCGTGAACTCGAATCCGCCCGGCGTCATCCTCGTCATCATGCCGCTGCCGTTGTCAGCAGGTCTGATTGCCACGACCTCGAACCTGGTGTCCGGGTCCACCGGGCCTCCCGGCGGCGCCGGCAGGAACTGCTGTGCGACGGCCATCACGGGGACGAGTGCCATCAGGAGGACGACCGCTGCGTGCATTCGCATACGCATAGTCTCGGCGGTTAGACGTCTCACAGACCGTTTTCGTTTGGCATCCGAGGTGCTCCTGAAGGGCCCCCCTACGCCAGCTGCTTGCGAATTCGCTGCAACTCTTTGATCCGGTCAGGATCGGGCGTCGGGTAGCGCATCTTCAGGCTCTTCATCGTCTCGAGCACGACGGCTGACACGATCAGCCGGGCGTTGGGCTTGTCGTCGGCCGGAACGACATACCACGGCGCGCGATCGGTGCTCGTGGCGGCGAGGCAGTCCTCGTAGGCGCGCATGTAGTCCTTCCACCGCGCGCGCTCGGCGACGTCGGACGCGCTGAACTTCCAGTTCTTCTTCGGATCGTCGATGCGCGCCAGGAACCGCCGGCGCTGTTCTTCCTTCGACACGTGCAGGAAGAACTTCACGATGCGCGTACCGTTGCGGTGCAGGTGGTGCTCGTGCTCGACGATCGAGGCATAGCGCCGCTTCCAGATGTTCCGATCGGCGAACGCTTCGTCCGGCAGACGATTCGCCTGCAGGATCTCCGGATGGACGCGGACGATGAGGACCTCCTCGTAGTACGAGCGGTTGAAGATGCCGATGCGGCCGCGCTCCGGGAGGCAGGTCGTGGTGCGCCACAGGAAGTCGTGATCGAGCTCGGTGGCGCTCGGCTGCTTGAAGCTGAAGACCTGGCAGCCCTGCGGGTTGATCCCCGACATGACGTGCTTGATGACGCCGTCCTTGCCGGCGGCGTCCATCGCCTGGAAGATCAGCAGCAGCGCGTATCGATCGTGCGCGTAGAGCAGGTCCTGGCGCTGGGCCAGCCGATCGACGTGATCAGCGAGCAGCAGCCGGTAGTGTTCCTGGGACTCGTAGAATGGCTTCACATGCGTCGGCCACTTCTTCAGATCCACACGGCGGCCTTCGGGGACGCGGAAGCGTGAGACATCGAAGCTGGGCATCGCGCGGTCATTATCTGCTGACAGAATAGGGGGGCCACCTGCGATCTGGAGGACGGATGGTCTGGCTTGCGATTGCCGTCGGCGGCGCCCTGGGGTCCGTGGCGCGCCACGGGGTCAACGTTCTGGTTCACGGCCGCTGGCCGATGGCACGGTTTCCGTTCGCGACACTGATCGTGAACGTCGCCGGCTGCCTGATCATCGGTCTGCTCGCCGGCCTGATTATGTCCGAGCGCCTCGCGCTGCGTTTCTACTGGCGCGAGTTTCTGTTCGTCGGCATCCTTGGCGGGTTCACGACGTTTTCCACGTTCGGACTGGATACGATCACGCTGGCGCGGACGCATTCGATGTCCGCGGCGCTGTGGAACGTGACAGCGCACGTCGCGATCGGGCTGCTGGCCGTGCAGGCAGGAATCTTCATCGGCTCGCGGGCATAAACATGCATCCCTGGCACGACAGTTATATCGACGACGCGCAGATCGCGCAGGCGTTCCCCGTTGTCATCGAGATTCCGAAGGGCAGCACCAACAAGTACGAGCTGGACAAGGAGACCGGGCTGCTTCGTCTCGATCGCGTCCTGTACAGCGCCGTCCACTATCCCGCCGACTACGGATTCATCCCGCGCACGTTCTGCGACGACGGCGATCCGCTCGACGTGCTGGTGCTGGGCCAGGAGCCGGTCTATCCGCTGACGATCGTTTACGCGCGCGCGGTGGGGGCGATGCGCATGCGGGACGAGAAAGGCATCGACGACAAGATCGTCGCCGTGAGCGTGCGCGACCCGGCATTTGCCGACTACACGGATCACGCGCAGTTGCCGGCGCACGTGCTGCGGCAGCTGCGCCGGTTCTTCGAGGATTACAAGGTGCTCGAGCAGAAGCAGGTTATCGTCGAGGACCTGATTGGGCCGGCGCAGGCGCTCGACGTCATTCGCGAGGCGCTGGAGCTGTATCGAAAGCTGCGGCGAGGGGAGTTGTCGAAGCCGAAGTGACAGGGCGTTGACGCGGCCGACGGCGGGTGCGATGAAGAGACCAGAGCGTGTGACGGTGGGACGCGGTGACGCGTACTGACCGGCCGTCAGATCTACGATCAAAGACCGATGGCCACACAAGACGAACGCTGCGCGGAGGAGAGGAAGCTCCGGCGCATCGACGACGCGTTCATCGCCGGGGACCTGGAAGCGCTGCGCGCGGCGGTTGACGATCCACGCGTCATTCCGAACGGGCAGATGCCGATCACCGTCGGCTCGTGCCTGGTCTACGCCATCTATCACAGCCCGGTCGAGTTCATCCGCACGCTCCTCGAGATCGGCGCCGATCCCAACGCACCGGTCGACGATGGGTTTCCGCCGCTGATTGCGGCACTGAGCTGCTCGCGACCCGTTCAAGGCGCGAAAAAGCGGACCGACGTCGACGAGATCATCCGGCTGCTGCTCTCCTTTGGCGCCGATCCGCATATCCGCGGAATCAACGACTACACCGCGCTGCACATGGCGGTCGCGGAGGGCAACGCGCTGGCAGTCATGCGACTGCTCGATGCCGGCGCGGATCCCGGGCTGCGCACTCGAATCGACGATTGCTCCACGCCGAGGGACATGGTCTGGGGGCCCGCCAGCTCAGACATCATCACGCTCTTCGACAGGCATCCGAGGCGCGAGCGTCTGCGATCCGGCGTGGACGTGCTGGCCGACATTTCGGGCACGGGCGAGCCGGTGAGGCGGCAGCACACCTACATGGTGCGGCTGCGGATGTGGCTCCACCGCGGCGAGCCGATACGGCATGAGATGCCGTCCGGGCCGGTCGGCGTCGGACGGCTCGAGGACAACGGCGAAACGCTGGTCACCGAGATGCGGATCAACCGCGGTTCTGTGATGAACGGACTCTTTTACGGCGTCGAGGGCATGCGCGTCGGCGGCACGCGCCGGCTGGAAATCGCGCCGCACCTCGCGTACGGCGACCAGGGCGTCCCGGGAAGGATTCCGCCGAACGCGCTGATCGTCGCGGAAATCACGATCCTCGAGGCTCGACCCTAGAGGTTGCCTGCGTTGCCTGGGTTGCCTGCGTGGCCTGTGGAAGAAACGGACGTTCGCAGCCGTCTAACACCCGTTATGCGACCAGTCGCCGGGTTCGATGCGGTCAACGTGACGCCGCGCGACCTGATTCTCGGCGCGTTCGACCTGCCGCGGTTCGCGATCGCAGACCTTCCATCCTGGGCCGAGGCCGAGCGGTTCGACGTCAGGGCACGCGCCGGCGATCTCGGCGCTCGTACCGTTTCTCGCGTCCCAGGTTCAGCGCCCGGTGGTCGATCGCACAGGCCTGACCGGCAGCTGGGATATCGAGCTGACGTTCAATCCCGATTCGCCCGGCGATCCGCGGCCATCGCTTCACCGCATTGCAGGAACAGCTCGGTCTGCGGCTCGAACCGTCGCGCGCGCCGGTGCAGGTGCTCGTGATCGATCGGATCGAGCGGCCCGCCGAGAACTGAACGGACTGACGCTGGCAGTCCGCGTGAAGGCGATCAATGGACCCGGCGGTGAAGTATCCGGGCGCGGATCCTTGATCGGTACCGGCGGCGGCTCCGACGGCGGTGTGTCCGGAATATGGTCGGGCTCGATCGGTTCGTCGGGCTCGTCGCGGATCGGTTCGTCCGGACCCGGACCCGGACTGTTTCTATTCAGCATCAGCACAGCAAACCGAGACGCAAGCGGAGTTCCATCCGTCAACCTCCGGGTCTTCTGGTTGCACAGTTCCCGCGCGGAACAGGCGTGTCCAACACAGGAGAAAGCGATGGCAGGAAAGGACTACCGGCTGAGGTGGATGGAAGACCGAAGGGCGCAACTGGAACGACATCGAAACCCAGCTCTCGACGGATTGGACGACCTACGAGCACCGCACCAAGTCAACCTGGGAAGAGATCAAGGGCGCCGTGCGCGACGCCTGGGATCGGGTGACCGGCAAGCGGCCGGTCGGGACGCGATAGCTCGGAGGTAACGGGAGGACGGAGATAAACCGTTCGCTCCGTCCTCTTCGTTACCGAAGCGTCTCAATGGTGCCCGCTCGCACTTCCAGATGCTCGGGCCGTTCCCGGTGCTCGACGGCGGGAATCGTGAATGCCGGCTTTGCCCGCGCGCCGCGCTTGTCGATCAGCATGTCGACGGTGCGGCCAGCTTCATCGAGAACATAGACCAGGGAAAAATCCAGGCTGGGGAAGCGTGCGCTCGAGTAGAACTCCTGGCCGCTGACGAACACCAGCCGCGGCCCCTCGATCTCGAACGCGTAACAGGCGCCCTCGTCTTCCTCCTCTTCGAACTCGACGAACGCCCGCGCGCGGACGTCGTGCACCTCTGCAGCGTTTGCCGTGAGCGCGGATCGCAGTCCCGCTGCCATGCCGCTGAATTGCGAGGCGTGCTGCCGCATGTCGCGGCCGACCCACACGGCGATCGCGCCGCCGGTGACCAGCCAGAACGCCGTGACGACCATCCACGGCGCATCCGAGGCGAGAAGCGTCAACAGCCACAGAGCGACGGTCACGGCCGCGGCGATCGGGATCCAGCCGGTGCGCGACCGGCGGCCGCGTCCCTGCAGGCTGTGAATCCTGGCGCGCAGCGTCCGCCGCTCCTGCTCGGTCAGCGGGCGCCGGTGAGACTCGAGGAATAACCGCAGGTTAGTGGTACTAGTGGGTTTCGCGCGGGCCGGCAGCGGCCGCGTTCAGTTGACGGATCGCGCCAAGGTGATACGCGAGATGCGCGATGCTGGCAATCGTACCGGTCAGCACCACCGGATCCCAGTCGCGCGGCGAAATCGCGTCGCGCCATTTCTTGATCTCGTCGCCGAGGGCCGTCACCAGCCGGACCCATTCCGCATCGTCCACCACCTGCTGTCGCCAGCTCTGGCTCCAGTTGGCATCGGTGTACGGATCTTCTCCACGCGCCCGGCGGTTCGCCAGCGTGAAGCCGTAGTGGAGGTGATGGACGTGCGACGCAATTGACGAGCGGCCCTGCGGCCGCGTGCTCGCCTGAGCCGCGGAGAGCGCGCTCAGCGACTCGAGCAGCCCGCGATCCCCGGGGTTCAGCACGTAGGCGGACTTCCCGGGCGGACCGACAGCCAGCTCCGTCAGAAGGTTCCTGAGTGCATCGGTGAGCAGGGTATTCAGGTCCATTGTGTGGGTATGATAGGCCCCGCCCCATGCAGATCAATCCGAAGAAATGCGTCGCCTGCGGCAACTGCACCTACGTCTGCCCGATGGGGGCGATCTATATCGACCCCGTGTTGAAGCGCGCGACCATCGACCGCGACGAATGCGTGGAGTGCTACACCTGCTTCAACGGCCTCAGCCAGGAGCATCTGAATCCGACGCTGGTGCGCACGGTGCGGAAGATGTTCGCCGCGATGCGCATCCGCTTCGAACCGGAGCCGGACGTCTGTCCGACCGCCGCATTCGAGCCCGACGAGCTGACCTGGCCGCGCGTCGTCCGCCGCGCCTTCTCGGATCCACGCGTCCCGCATGAGTCGACCGGTGTCGAAGGACGTGGCACCGAGGAAGTGAAGACCAACGACGTGACCGGACGCGTGGGGCCGGGCGATGTCGGCTTCACGATTGAGCTTGGACGTCCGGGCGTGGGCGCGCGCTTCCGCGACATCCAGGAAATGTGCCGCGCGCTGGCGGCAGCCGGCGTCGCGTTCGAGAAGAAGAACCCGATTACGTCGCTGATGAGCGACGTCGCCACGGGCACGATTCGCGAGGACATCCTCGACGAGAAAGTGCTGTCCGCGATCGTCGAAATCAAGGTGCCGGTGGCGCGGGCGGAGGAGATCATCCGCCTGGTGTGGGCGGTGGAGAAGCGGATCGACACGGTCGTCTCGATCGGCGCCGGTGTCCGCTGCGATGACCATGGCGACGACACGGTCGTGGCGCCGATCCTCGAGCGGCTGGGCTATGACCTCGCCCGCGCGAAGACGAACATCGGACTCGGCCGCCGCGGCGCACCGGCGGAGGAGCCCGCACTCGTAGTGTCCGGCTTCAGCCGGACCTGAGGAAGGAATGACCAACACGCTCCATCGATTCGGCAGCGCCGCGAGCTTCGACGACGACTTCATCGTGTTTGCGATGGCGTGCAAGGGGCCGTTCAAGCAGGAGAACGCGTTGGAGGGGCTGCGGCGGTTCCTGCAGATCGCCATCGAATACGGTCCCGTGAACCTCGGCGACGCGCGGCACGGCGGCGCGATTCGGCCTTCGCGGCAGATGAATCCATTCGCGCATTGGTCGCGCGACAACAGGCCGGACTTCCAGGCCGTGGTCGACGGCCTGACGGACGTCACGACATGTGCGGCGGTCTTCGACGATCGCGACAAGGCCGAGCAGTTCGTGAAGCGGATCAAGGAAGAGAACCTTGGCCTCAGCGTCAACGTGTCCACGTCGATCGCCGGCGCGGAGGATTGCTGCGCGTACGCGGGCATCCCCCGGCACAGCGTCGGCTACTCGCTCGGCTTCGAAGGCAAGACCGAGAAGATGCCGAACGCGCAGGTGATGATGCTGTCCACGATGTGCGGGCACGGCATGATCAGCCACTCGCTGGCGAAGAAGATGATCGACTTCGTCAAGGAAAACCGGCGGACGCCGGAGCAATGCGCCGCGACGCTGACGCGCTTCTGCTCCTGCGGCGTCTTCAACCCGTCGCGCGCGACGCGCATTCTCGAAGATGCCCGCACCAAGGTTTCCTAGATTCGTAGCGTCCGGCTTCAGCCGGACCGGCGTGAAGGTCACCGCGCTCATCCTCGGGATTCTGGCGCTCAGTTGCAGCGGCTCGGGTGGCGAAAGCAAGGAAGCGCCGCCGGGTGGCGCGGCCGCGCTCGTGTTTCGCAATTTCACATTGATCGATGGCACCGGCCGCGCGCCGCTGGCGCCAGCAGCAATGGTCGTTCAGAACGGCCGCGTGTCGTGGGTCGGAGCGGCGAGTGATCTCAAGGCCCCGGAACGGGCGACGGTCACGGATCTGAACGGGGCCTACGTCATTCCCGGCCTGATGGACATGCACGCGCACCTCGGCAACACCGTCGACCTGGTCCAGGACAAGAGCAACCACACACGTGAAAGCGTCGAGAAGGATCTCAGGACATATGCGTCGTACGGAGTGACGACGGTCATGAGCATGGGGACGGATCAGGACGCGGTCTTTCCTGTACGCAGCGACCAGCGTTCCGCAGCGGCCAACGGTGGCCCGGTGTCGATGGCGCGCGTGTACACCGCCGGTCAGGGCCTGGTGTTCAAAGGCGGGTACGGAGGGCTGGCGGGCGTCAACGAAGCGGTGGCCACGCCAGAGGAGGCGGCAGCATCGGTGAACGCCCAACTCGACAAAAGCGCCGACGTCATCAAGCTGTGGCTCGACTCGGAGCTTGGCACGATGCCGAAGATGCCGCCGGCGATCTCGAAGGCCATCATCGACACCGCACACAAGCGCGGCGCGCGCGTGCTCGCCCACGTCTTCTATCTCGAGGACGCGAAGCGGCTGGTTGACCAGGGGATCGACGGATTCGTGCACATGGTGCGCGACCAGCCGATCGATCAGGCGCTCATCGACGGCATGAAGAAGCACGGTACGTGGCAGGTGGCGTCGACGCTGTCGCGCGAGGCGGCGATGTTTGCCTACGGCTCGCCGCCGGCGTTTGCCGACGATCCGTTTTTCACCCGCGGCGTGTCGGCGAAGACGCTGGAGTTGATCAAGAGTCCCGAGCGGCAGAAGGCGCAGGCGGGCAACCCGAACTTCAAGAAGTTTCCGGCCTTCTTCGAGCACGCGAAGGCGAACCTGAAGCGGATCGTCGACGCGGGAATTCCGTATGCGGCCGGCACGGACGCCGGCCCGCCCGGGCGCTTTCCAGGATATTCGGAGCATTGGGAACTGGAGCTGATGGTTGAAGCGGGCCTGACACCGGCGCAGGCGATCGAGGCAGCAACGCGCCGCGCGGCGATGTTCCTCGGCGCGGAGGATCTCGGCACGCTCGAGCCGACCAAGTGGGCCGACTTCGTCGTGCTCGATGCAAACCCGCTGACTGATATCAGGAACAGCCGCCGGATCCGCGCCGTGTATATCGCCGGCGCCGAAGCGAATGAAGGCCGGTAACTTTCGCCTGAAGGCGGAAGTTACGGGTCTCCCATGCGTGGCGCTGCTGCTCGTGATGGCCGCGGCGAGCGGATGTGCGCGGCCGGCGAACCAGCGGGAATGGAAACCGTCGCGGCCCGTCGAGTTCGTCGTCGCCGCCGGACCCGGCGGCGGCAGCGATCAGCTCGCGCGCACGGTCCAGTCCATCATTCAGAAATACAAACTGGTCGATCGCTCGGTCATCGTCACCAACCAAGGCGGCGGTTCGGGTACGGAAGCGTTCATCTACGCGAAGGGCGCTATCGGCAATCCGCACAAGCTGGTCTTCGCGACGAACAACGTCTGGCTGATTCCGCTTGGTTCAGCAGTCGGCTACCGCCGCTCCGATTTACAGCCGGTTGCGGCGGTCGCGTTCGACGAGTTCATGCTGTGGGTGAATTCGAAGGCCCCGTATCCGGACGTGTCCACCTTCCTCGAAGCGGCGCGCAACGGGGCCAAGCGGCTGGCGGTGGCGGGAACGGCATCGAAGGACACGGATCAGGTGCTGGTGCGTCAGATCGAGAAGGTTGGGCAGGTCGCATTTTCGTACGTGCCGTTCAAGTCCGGCAGCGAGGTCGCCGTGCAGCTCGCCGGCGGGCATGTGGCGGCGAATGTCAACAACCCGCAGGAAAACGCGCCACTGTGGCGCGCCGGCACGATCCGGCCGCTGTGCGTGTTTTCGCCGGCGCGCCTCGGCTACGCCGACGTCGTCAGCGCGGGCCGCACGTGGGCGGACATCCCGACGTGCATGGAAGCCGGGCTGCCAATCGAGCGCTACCAGATGCCGCGGACGGTGTGGCTGCCGAAGGGCGTGACTGACGCGCAGGTGGCGTTTTATCGGAATGTCCTTGCACGAGTACGCGAGACGGAGGAGTGGAAAGCCTGGCTCCGCCGTGGGTCGCAAACGGACGCATTCCTGAGCGGGCCTGAGCTGACGGACTACATCGCGAAGGACGAAAGCTGGCTGCGGGGCCAGTTTGCCGAGGATGGCTGGCTCGCCAACTGACGACACCCGTCAACGTCGTCCGACAAGCGACCGTCTCGATCGTCGAGCGATGACCTGGTCGGCGATCGCGCCGGCGAGAATGACAGCGCCCATCACCGCGAAGTCGAGCGAGCTCGGGATATCGAGCAGGTTCACCAGGTTGCGCAGCACCTGCAGCAGGGCGGCTCCAATCACGATCCCGAGCACGGTGCCTTCGCCCCCGCGCAGACTGCAGCCGCCGACGACCGCGGCCGCAATCGCGTACAGCTCGTAAAAGTTGCCGTGCGACGCGGGCGAGACCGAGTTGGTATAGAAGGCGATGATGACGGCGGACACGGCGGCAAGCAACCCTGAGATGACATATGCCACGGCAACAACGCTGCCGGTTCTGACACCTGAGTAGCGTGAAGCTTCCTCATTGTGCCCGACCGCGATCAGATGCCGTCCGTAGACTGAACGATGCACCACCAGCCACGCGACAACAGCGATTACGCACAGGATCACGAACGGCATCGGCACGCCGGCGACATGTCCGGCGGCGGCTGCCCGCAACCACTCGAAGCCTTCACCAGTGCCGAAGCCCTTGGTCGAATCGTCAGCCACGTATCGCGCCGCGCCCCGATACAGGAGCAGCCCGCACAACGTGACGATGAAGGGCTGCAGCCGGAGGCGCGCGATCAGGAAGCCATGTGCGGCGCCGAGTCCGGCGCCGAGCGCCAGCACCGCGGCGAGCGCAGGGCCGGCCGGCCAGCCCCACTCGACGAGCATCATCGACAGCAGCACGCCGAGCAGCGCGCAGATCGATCCGACCGACAGGTCGATGCCGCCAGTCATGATCACGATGCCGACGCCGATGCTGAAGATGCCGTAGGTGCCCACCAGCCGGCCAACGTTCTGGAGGTTGGCAACGCTGAGGAATTGCGGGCTCGCGGCGGCGACAATGACGCACAGCACGACGAACAGCAGGAGAACGCCGAGGTCTTTTCGCGTCATGGCAGGAGAGAGCCGTCGTGGACGCCGGTCATGCGACGGCGAGCTGCATGATGGATTCGGGCGTGCAGCGGGAGCGCGGCAGAACGCCGGTGATGCGCCCGTCGTGCATGACGGCGACGCGGTCGCTTTCCGCGACGATCTCTTCCATGTCGCTGCTGATCATCACGACAGCCGCGCCTTCCTGCGCGAGGGCGCGGATCAGGCGATGAATTTCCGCCTTGGCTCCGACGTCGACGCCCTGCGTCGGTTCGTCGAACACGATGACGCGCGGCCGCAGCGCGAGCCATTTGGCGAGGACGACTTTCTGCTGGTTGCCGCCGCTCAGTGTCGCCACCGGGCTCTCGATGGACGCGGCCTTGACGGTGAGCGCCGTCGTCATGCGACGAACCGTGCTGGCCTCGGCCGAACGCCCGATCAGACCGAGGCGGGCGTATGACCACAGCGCC
>JAICQE010000194.1 GCA_025938035.1 Vicinamibacteria bacterium | reverse complement strand
GGGCTGTCGGGCGTTTTCGACTTCACTCTCGATTTCGTACCCGACGGCAGCCCGATTGACGCGAGCCAGAACTTGCCGCCGCTGCAGGCTGCACTTCGAGAGCAACTCGGCCTGAAGCTCGAACCAGCCCGAGGCCCGGTCGAAGTCCTCGTCATCGACCACGTGGAGCGGCCCATCGAAAACTGATCTAGTGGTATGTCTTTCCGAAATCGGGACTGGCCGCGCCGATGTCGCGGCCAGCAAATTCGCCGTCGAAACGTACCCGTGACTAGTACTCTTCCAGTTGATACAGGCCACTAGACGATACGGGCACCGACGGATCCAAGCGCCCCGAAATTCGCGATCACGTCGACACCCGGCGCGATCGGCAGCGGCACGAGACACGTGCCGGTGGTCACGACCTCACCCGCCTTCAACGCAATTCCGAGTCCGGACAGCTCATTGACGAGCCACGCCAGCGCGACGCGAGGATCGCCCAGGACGTTGGCGCCCTTTCCTTCCCGCGTCACGCTCCCGGCAGTTCCAATTGCGCGGTGCTCGACGAGGTCGATCTCGCGCCACCCGTCCGGCGCCGGCCGGCCGAGCACGAAGAGATGCGCGCAGGCGTTGTCGGCAATCAGCTGCGGCGCGCCGACGATCGTGAAGTCGTCGAAGCGTGAGTCGGGCACCTCGATGGCCGGATGCAGCGTCCCGACAGCGTCCAGCACCTCGTCGACTGCATACGGCTGGGCGCGCGGCGCCAGGTCTCGCGCCATGCGGAACGCGAATTCCGCTTCGACCACCTTCATGTGATTCACGCCGAACGGCAATTCCGGTATCGCGGGTTCCGCCTTCGCGCTTCGCGCTACGGCGGACAGGTCGGTCACGCGCTCGTGGAGCAGACGCCCGGCCAACGGACCCGTCACGTTGATGTGCTTCTGGCCGACGAGACTCGTCGCCGCAATCTTCCAGCCGAACAACGGGCCGGAGGTGCGGCTCTCCAGCGTTGCCTGCACCGCGTAGCCTTCGTCGCGTGTCCGGGGACGGACCTCTTCGGGAATTAACTGAAGGCGGCGGCCGTTCTGCCAGCAGTCCCAGAGCAGATCACCGGCAGCTGTCATAGGTGTCGACACGGAAATTAGTCTATCTGCTAATCTCCCGGGACCCGGGACCCGGGACCAGGGACCAGGGACCAGGGACCAGGGACGGACCAAGAACCGAGAACCAAGGACCAGGGACTCGTGATCAACGCCTCCCCCGACGGCGCGATCGTCGACGTACGCGTGATCCCGCGCGCGCGCAAGTCCGCCATCGCCGGGACCAGGGATGATGCGGTGCTGGTGCGGCTCAAGGCACCACCTGTCGACGGCGCCGCGAACGCCGAGCTGATTCGATTCCTCGCCGACCTGCTGGGTGTGCCACAGCGCAACATCCAGATCGTGTCGGGTGAACGGTCACGCGGGAAGCGCGTGCGAATCAGCGGACGAACGCCTGCAGACGTCGAACGTCTCCTTGCGGGTCAACCGTCGTGATGACCCGGGCGTCTAAATCGGCGGAACAGAGATGACTCCAGTTCTGCGCACTGTCACGCTTGTCGCGGCCTTTTGCGGTTGGATGAGCCCGGATGCCCTTGCGCAGGCAGATGGGCCGGCAATCAGCGGCCGTGTGCTCGCAGCCGACGCCGACACGCCGCTACGGCGCGCGCGCATTTCTATTGCCTCAGGCACCTGGCGATCCGAGGTCGGCCTCACCGACAACGAGGGACGCTTTCACGTCGCGGTGTCCGGCGCCGGGTCCATCCCGTTCACCGTCACCGTGTCGAAGGGCGGCTTCGTCACGGCTGCGATCAAGATGGAGCGCACGGAGATTCAAACGCCGCTGATCATCCGCCCCCTGCGCGGCGCGGCGATTACCGGTGTCGTCATCGATCGCAGCGGCGCGCCCGCGGCGGGAATGGCGGTGACCGCGACCCGCATCGGCGCGACCGATACGGGTACGCCAACCCAGTACTCGACCACGACTGATGATCTGGGCGAATACCGCCTGGCCGGCCTGGCCAGAGGCCGTTATGAGATCTGGGCCGGCACGACGAGGACGATTGTCGTGCAGCCTCCGGTAATAAAGGGCTCGAAGGTCGAGCCACCGATCACGCAACAGATCGGAGCCGGCGAGAAGACATCGCTCACGCTGGAGACCGCGGGAGAGATTGGCGGCGTTCAACTCGTCGCGCCGGACGAACGCTCCGTCGAAGCAGCTCTCCAGGCATTGCGCGAGAGCGGACGCGTGCCGCCGAATTCAATAGTGACAATGACGGGCAACGCTGGCGCAACCTTCATAAATACGCCTTCGACAGGCCCCCAGGCGCCAGAGGAGGGTCGTGCCGGAGCATTGAGCGGTCAATTGTTGTCAGCAGACCGGCGTCCCGTACCACGGGCAATGGTGCGCGTCGAGGGACCGTTCGGATCTCGCGACACCGTCACCGATTCGGCCGGGGCGTTCGCGGTACGGAGCCTGCCGCCTGGACAGTACGTCATTCGCGCCGACGTCAGCGAACAAATGAGCTGGCACTTTGGTCAGCGGGCGCCAGGTGAAACCGGCCGACCGATCAGCCTCGCTCGCGGTCAGGTCGTTCAGGGCATCGAAATAGTTCTCCCTCCCGCTCGCGCGATTTCAGGCGCGATCGTCGACGAACATGGCGAACCGGTGCAGGGTGCACGCATCCAGGCGATGCAGCTGCGTTACACGACCGGACGCACGATTGCCGTTCCAACCGGAAACCCGCGGGTGTCCGACGACCGTGGGCGCTATCGGCTGTGGGGACTGCATCCCGGCTCCTACCTCGTCTCCGCCTTCATCGACGGCTTCGTGGCAGCAGGCGACAGGCAGTCTGGGTACGCAAAGACCTACTTCCCTGGAACGGCGATGGCCAGCGCCGCGGTTCCGATCGATCTCCGCGAGGATGCCACCGCGAACATTGCCTTTACGGCCACCGGCCTCCCCGAACTTCGTGGCGTCGCGCGCGACGGTGACGGTTTCCTGGTCAGCGGAACCGCGCGGCTCGTGGAGCCGCGCCGGGCCGGGACGGTCGCGGAGCCGCGAGTGGTCGACCTGAAGATGGACGGTTCGTTCGTGTTCCAGCACGTACCGCCGGGCGAGTACGTACTGCAGGTGCGCGGCGACGGACCCGGCCGCACCGGACTGTTTGGCAGTCAGGAACTGCTCGTCGGCCACGAGCCGGTGAACGTCGTCATCCCGACGTCGTACGGAGCGAGCGTCGAGGGCCGCGTCGTCTTCGACGGCCAGGCGGAAGGCGTTCGCGTGCCGGTCGGCATCGGCACCGTGGCGCTCGACGACCGCGCCCGCGACCCGACGACGGGCGTCGTGACGGGAAGCAGCGAATTCTTCATCACGAACCTGTTCGGCCACACGGCGCTCTCGCTGCGCACGCCGAGCGACGAGTGGTTCCTGAAGTCCTGGACGATCCGCGGGACCGACGTGGTGGATACAGGGTATGACTTCGGAACCGGGCCGGACACAATCGACGACAGCGAAATCGTACTGTCGCGGAACGGCGGGGTGATTTCCGGACTTGCCTCTGATGGCCTGAAGCCCGCCGACGACTACTTCGTCGTGGTCTTTCCCGTGTCGCGCGACGCGCGGTGGACGGGATCGCGCCGCGTGAAACTGGCGCGGTCGTCGGTCGGCGGAGAGTTTCGCGTCGCCGCCCTGGCGTCCGGCGATTACTTCGTCGCCGCAGTGAGCCGCATCCTCGGCACACGCGACGGCGGCGAGTGGCAGAATCCCGACGTCCTCCTTCAGCTCGAGGCGCGCGCGGAGCGAATAACGGTCTCCGAAGGCCAGACGGCCAACGTGTCGCTGCGAGTGATCGATCGGTGAGCCGCCCTGCCGCCGATCTGCTGATCGAACACGCCACGGCCATCGCGACGTGCGCCGGCCCTGCGCCGCGGGCCGGTGCCCGCCAGCGCGAGAGTGGCCTGCTGCACGGTGCCGTGATCGCCGCCGCGGATGGCCGCATCGTCTACGTCGGACCCCCGCTCGCGCTCCAGAACGCCGTTGACCTTCAGCCCGCGGCCAGACGCATCGATGCATCCGGCTGCGTCGTTGTCCCGGGCTTCGTCGATCCGCACACCCACATCGTGTTCGCTGGAGACCGTCGCGGCGAACTGCAGCGGCGGCTGGCGGGCGCGACCTACGCGCAGATCGCCGCGGCGGGGGGCGGCATCCTCAGCACGGTCGCCGCCACACGGGCCGCGTCCGAAGGAGAGCTCCTCGCAGGCGCCCGCGCGCGACTCGACGAAATGCTCGCGTGCGGCACCACGACCTGCGAAGCGAAGAGCGGGTACGGCCTGACCACTGAGTCCGAGCTCACGCAGCTCCGCGTCCTCCGCGCGCTCGAGCGCAGTCATCACATCGATATCAGGGCGACGTTTCTCGGGGCGCACGAGGTGCCGCCCGAGTACCATGCGCGCCGCGCCGATTACGTCGCCCTCGTCATCGACGAGATGATCCCGCGCGTCGCGGCCGACGGTCTCGCCGACTACTGCGACGTCTTCTGCGAAGACGGGGTCTTCACGCCCGCGGACGCGACACGGATTCTTGAAGCCGGCCGCCGTGCCGGCCTGACGCCGCGGATTCATGCCGACGAGCTGGCGGCGAGCGGCGGCAGCCTCGTGGCGGCGGCGGTCAACGCGCGATCGGCTGACCATCTTGTCTTCGCGACTGAAGAGGCCGCCAAGGCGCTCGCCCGGGCCGGCGTGTGTGCGGTGCTGCTGCCGGCCGCGTCGTTTTATCTGAAGCTCGGCCGGTTCGCGCCGGCACGCATGCTGATCGAGCACGGTGTGCCGGTCGCGCTCGCCACCGACGTGAACCCGGGCGGCGGATTCTCACCGTCGATGCCATTCGTGATGACGCTGGCCTGCTTCGAGATGGGCCTGACCCTTGAAGAAGCGCTGGTGGCGGCCACGATCAACGCGGCCTGGTCGCTCGACTGCGCCGGCCGCACCGGGAGCCTCGAGCCGGGCAAGCAGCTGGATGCGGTGCTGGTACGGGGTGGCCTGGACGAGCTGGTACGGGTTGGCGCGCCTGCGGTTCGCATGGTGATCAAACGCGGGCGAGTGGTATTTGGTGATACAGATAGTCGAAGCTAGCCACGGAGACACGAAGGTACGGAGCGAAAGATGACACTCCGTGTCTCCGCGCCTCCGTGGCCAGGAATCGCCGGTCTATGCCCGACGACACTCGTCCTTACTCCGAGTTCGTGCTGATCGATCTGCTCGACGCGTATGCGTCGAACGCGCCGGTGCCCGGCGGCGGGTCGGCGGCGGCGCTGGCCGGCGCGCTGGGCGTGTCGCTGCTCGTCATGGCGGCCAGTCTGCCGAAATCGCGCACGGGCGCGCCGGAGGAAGCCACCGATCTCGCCGAAGCCGCAGCTCGGCTCCGCCCGCTCCGCGACGCGCTGGTGCAGCTGATCGACGCGGACAGCGACGCCTACCGGGAGGTGATGGCAGCCATGAAGCTGCCGAAGACCGCGGATGACGAAAGGGCGACGAGAACCGCGGCGCTGCAATCGGCATTGAAAGGCGCGACCGACGTTCCACTCGACGTCATGCGGGCGGGACAGCAGGCACTGGCCGGCGCCGTCATCGTCGCGCGAAACGCCTACCGGGTGGCCGCAAGCGACGTCGCGACCGGGATCGAGTTGCTCGGCAGCAGCGTCCGCAGCGCGGCGCTCAGCATCGACGGCAACCTGGCGGCGATCAAGGACGACTCGTATACCGCACGGGTCAGCGCAGAGCGTGAACAGCTGGCCAGCGACAGTGCCCGCGACGCGGCACAGGCGCTCGAGATCGTCAGCGGATCGGCGCGATCTCGTCCGTGAACGAGTACTGCCGGGGATACGTCAGTCCGGGGAAATATTCGACGTCCTGCTGATACGACACCGCGGCGGTGGTGCGCAGGTTTTCGCGCGCGAGAGACACTCGCTCTCCGGATACCGGCAGGTTCAGGTCCGTGGCCTTGCTGAGAATCTGGTCCTTCAACTGCTCGATCGGCGTGTTCGCTCCCAGGGCCAGCACGGAATGCGTGGACTCTTTCAGCTGTGAAAACCTGTATTCAGCCATGCCGAAGCGGTAAGCGCCGTTCACCACGGCGGCGACAACCAGCAGCTTCAGGAATGTCTTCATCGGGTTGCCACCCGGGCCTGCTCAATGAATCTGGTGCAGGAGACGCTTCCACCGCACGCCGCCGAGCAGCCCGGGGCCTTCTTCTCCCTTATCGGCAAAGGAGAAATAGACGAACAGCGCCTTGCCCTTGATGTAGTCCGCGGGCATGAAGCCCCAGTAGCGGCTGTCCTCCGAATTGTCCCGATTGTCGCCCATCATGAAATAGTGCCGGTCGGGCACGGTCACCGGACCGTAATCGCTCTTCTCGGTGAAGTCGAAACTGACGTCGCCCGGCGCGCGCTCCTCCGGCGGAAACAGGAAATGCACATAGGACTCGTTGAGCGGCTTGCCGTTGATGAAGACCTTCTTGTTGCGGACTTCGAGCGTTTCCCCCGGCAGGCCAATCACCCGCTTGATGAAATCGCGTTCCGGATCCTGCGGGTACTTGAACACCAGGATGTCGCCGCGGCGGACCGGATCGATCGGCAGGAGCGATCGTTCCACGCTGTTCAGCGTCGGCGCAAAGACGAACTTGTTGACCAGCAGATGGTCGCCGATCAGCAGGTTGTTCTCCATCGAACCGGTCGGAATCTTGAACGCCTGGACGACGAACGTGCGGACGAACAACGCCAGGATCACGGCGATGCAGATCGACTCGAAGTACTCGCGGACGGTCGATTTTCTGTAGCCGGTCGGTCCGGCGCCGCTCGGGGCAGCCATCACTCCGTCCCCACTTTCAGGACCGCCAGGAACGCCTCCTGCGGGATTTCAACACGGCCGACGCGCTTCATCCGCTTCTTCCCTTCCTTCTGCTTCTCGAGCAGCTTGCGCTTGCGCGTGATGTCGCCGCCGTAGCACTTGGCGAGGACGTTCTTGCGCAGCGCCTTGACGCTCTCGCGTGCGATCACGCGGTTGCCGATCGACGCCTGGATCGCGATCTCGAACATCTGCCGCGGGATCAGCTCGCGCATCTTCGACGCCAATGCGCGCCCGCGCTCGTAGGCCGCGTCGCGGTGCACGATGATCGACAGCGCGTCCACCGGCTCGCCGTTGACCAGGATCGACATTTTGACGAGGTCGCCCTGGCGGTAGCCGGTAATATGGTAATCGAAGCTGGCATAGCCCTT
>JAICQE010000116.1 GCA_025938035.1 Vicinamibacteria bacterium | reverse complement strand
GCTGTACCTGGGATGCGTCGGACACTACACTCATTTTGCTGTTTCCTTCTCCATCAAGGCCGACCTCAAGGTCGGCCTCTACCAATCAGGACCTGAGGCCCTCGCGCACCATGCGGGCCCCTTCGGCCATGGCGCTCAGTTTGTTGAACGCAACCTCGCGCGGCAGGTGCACCAGGCCGCAGTCGGGATTGATCATCAGCTTCTCGGCCGGAATGACGTTCAGGGCGCGGCGGACGCGGTCGGCGATGAGCCCCGCTGACTCGACGTCGTGCGTCTTGACGTCCACCACGCCCATCGCCAGCGTGAACGGCACCTTGAATTCCTTGAACAACTGCAGGTCGTCCTCGCCGCGGCGCGCGAACTCGAGCGACAGCGCCTGGACGTGGGCGTCGAGCACTTGCGGAAACAGGTACCGGTACGTGCCTTCGAACGACGGCTTGCCGTAGCGGTTGCCGTAGCAGATGTGCAGCGTCACGTGCGCGCTGACGCCGTCAACCAGCGCGTTGACGGCCTTGATCGCCCACGGCAGATCCTCCGGAAAGCCGGAGTAGTACGGTTCGTCGATTTGCACGTAGGTGACACCCTCGCGCACCAGCTCGCGGACCTCGAAATTCATCACCCGCGCCAGGTCGAGCGCGAACGCCTCCTCGGACGGGTAGAAGTCGTTGCGAATGCGTTTGACCAGCGCGTGCGGTCCGGAAATCGAAATCTTCGACGCCCGCTGCGAGAAGCGGCGCAGGAAGCGCGCCTCGTCGAGCAGGCCGAGCGATCCGGTGGCCAGCTTCGATCGGACGACGCTGTCGTAGAAGTCGTAGTACAGCCGCTTCGATCCGTGATCGACCTGCACGCCGGGAATCCGCTCGGCGAAGTAGTCGATCATGTTGTCGCGGTGCAGCTCGCCGTCCGAGATGATGTCGATGCCGGCGACCTCCTGATCCTTGACGGCCGCCTTGCGGGCGGAGTCGTACATGTCGTCGAGGTCGTGCCGGCTGACCTTGCGCTGCAGGAAATCGTTCTTGGCGCGTTCGAGCCAGGCCGGCATCGAATAGCTGCCGATGACGGTGGTGGGTAGAGGTGGTAAAGAGCTCATATCAGTAATTCAGAATGCAGAATGCAGAATGCAGACGGAATGCGGGATGTCCCTGCACTCTGCATTCTGAATTGCTGCCAAGCCCACTAATCTCTCCGCTTCGTATAAAGGATCTGCGTCTTCGACCCCGGCCGATGCGTAAAGGGGGCAAAATTCACATGGTACCCCGCGCGTGCGCCTACTGCATGCAGGAACGCGCCGTTCACCCATGTCACGAACGAGCCGTCGAGTTTTCCCGGCCCGCGGAAGCCGTGCACGTAATCCTTGATGCTGGTGACGAAGATGTCCTGCACCTGCAGGTAGCCGCGCGGGTGCAGCAGTGCCGCGGTGTTCACGAAACTTTCCGCCGCTCCACGCGAGAGGTGGAAGCGGATGTCGTGCGACACCTCCGACAGCACATCGTCTAATGGCGATCGGCTCACGCCCTTCGGCAGGTGCGCATCGTCGCCCTCGTCGATCGCACGGAGCCGCTCTTCGAGCCGCAGGACGTCCCAGATCCGCGTCCAGAACGCCATGCCTTTCTCGTGCTCGCCGACCGATTCCGGGCCGTAGGCGAGCAGCCGTTTGATCGCCCCCGGCAGCTCCACGGTGCTGAAGCCGAACTCGGCCGTGATCTGTGCCGCTGCGGCGGCGCTGACGTAGGGGCGCACCTCCACGATGTAGAGCTGGTTGTCGCGGCGTGCGATCTCGTCGAACGTCAGGTTGTCGTAGACGTTCGTCAGGTGGACGAACAGGATCTTGAACCTGAGGAACGAGAGCACCTTGAACGGATTCGTCGCGTCGATCGGTATGACGCTGCAGAGGGGCGCGTGGGGCCCGACGGCGGCGAGCGCGGTGTCGAGCGTCGACGGCGAGTAGTCGCCGAGCAGGAACTTCAGGCGCGGATAGTAGCCGGTGGCCTTTTCGGCGTCGTAGGCCTGGAACCGATCGAGCCACAGCCGCGCCCGCGCGCCGGACCCGACGCCGATTTCCATGGCGTAGATGTCGTGCGGAAGATTGCCGCGCTTCTCGAGGTCGTGGAGCAGGTCCCAGAACTCGACGACGCCTTCCATCACCGCGTCCGGGTGATTGGCGTCGGATCCGCCGCTCGGCAGCGCGGCCTCGAAGCCGCGCTTGGCGTAGGCCTCCCAGTCGCCGAGCTGCTGCCAGAACAGGCGGTTGAACGGCCAGATGATCGAGTCGCGCCAGGGCTTGAACGTGTCGAGAAAGAACGGTGCATGGCCGTCCGACGGCGGGTTGCCTTTCAGCGCTTCAACGGCATTCGCCAGGTAGTCGTTGAACGACGGCGTGGCCGCCTGGCGCAGGTCGATGGCGATTTCGGCGAGCGGCAGCGGCTGTTCCTGCCGATCGACCGCGCGCCGGACGACCACAGGATCGCGGAAACAGGTTTTGTACTGAATCCAATCGAGGTGCACCCGCAGTCCCTGGCCGTTGTCCTGATCGATGCCGCTCTGCTCGATGAGCAGCGTCAATGGACCGATGATGCGGCTCGTCAGCTCGGCGACGTCGGTGCCTTTGGGCAGCGCGGATGGCGAGTAGTTTCGCTGGATGATCAAGGACAGGCCGCCGTCGGCAGGTGCAAATCCGCATTATATTTCGTTGTAGTGTCCGCCTTCAGGCGGACCTCCACGCATGGCCACCACTTCAACCCTCGCGCGATATCGGATGTATATCGGCGGCGAATGGATCGACGCCGGATCCGGCGACGTCTTCGAAAGCGACAATCCGTATCTTGGTGAGCCGTGGGCATTAATTCCACGGGGAACGGCGGCCGACGCCGATCGTGCCGTGCGCGCGGCGCATGCGGCGTTCACTTCCGGCGAGTGGCCGCGGTTGACCGCGTCGAAGCGCGGCGCCCTCCTGCGCCGGCTGGCTGACCTCATTACGCAGAAGTCGGCCGCGCTGGCCGAAATCGAGGTTCGCGACAACGGAAAGCTGTACGCCGAGATGAGCGCCCAGACGGCGTACATGGCGCAGTGGTACCACTACTACGGCGGGCTGGCCGACAAGATCGAGGGCGCGGTTCTGCCGACCGACAAGCCGGAGACGTTCAATTACACGCGGTACGAGCCGCTTGGCGTCGTGGTGGCGATCATTCCGTGGAACTCGCCGCTGCTGCTGATGGCGTGGAAGCTCGCGCCGGCGCTCGCTGCCGGCAACACCGTCGTCATCAAGCCGTCCGAGTTCACCTCCGCGTCCGCGCTCGAGTTCATGAAGTTGATCGAGGAGGCCGGCTTCCCACCAGGTGTCGTCAACGTCGTCACCGGTTTCGGGGCGGACGTCGGCGCCGCGCTCATCGAGCACACGCTGGTGCGGAAGGTGGCGTTTACCGGGTCCGACGCGACGGGTCAACGCGTCTACGAAAGCGCCGCACGCGGATTGAAGCGCGTGAGCATGGAGCTCGGCGGCAAGTCGCCGAACATCGTGTTCGCGGACGCGGACCTGGACAACGCGATCAAGGGCGTCATCTCGGGAATCTTCGCGGCCACTGGTCAGACGTGCATTGCCGGGTCACGCCTGCTCGTCCAGCAGAGCATCCACGATCAGTTCCTGGACAAGCTGGTGTCGTTCGCGAAGACGGCGAAGATGGGCAACCCGATGGATGCCGGCACGCAGATCGGCCCTGTTACCAACAAGCCGCAGCTGGAGAAGATCCTCAAGTACATCGATATCGCGAAAGGGGAGGGCGCGCGGGCCGTGCTCGGCGGGAGCCGTGCATCGCGTCCGGAGTGCGGCAACGGCTGGTTCGTCGAGCCGACGATCTTCGCCGAGGTCCGCAACAGCATGCGCATCGCGCAGGAGGAGGTCTTTGGGCCCGTGCTCTCCGTGATTCCTTTCACGGACGACGAGGAGGCGATCGCGATCGGCAACGACGTCGTCTACGGCCTGGCGGCGGGCGTGTGGACGCAGAATATCCGCCGGGCGCTGACGATGGCGGAGAAGCTGCAGGCCGGCACCGTCTGGATCAACACTTACCGGGCCGTCAGTTATCTGTCGCCGTTCGGCGGCTACAAGCGATCCGGGCTCGGCCGCGAGAGCGGCCAGGAGATGATCAAGGAATACCTGCAGGTGAAGAGCGTCTGGATCTCGACCGCGACGGACGTTCCCAATCCGTTTGTGCAGCGCTAGTTGGATAGTTAGATAGTTGGATAGTTCGTAGTAACGGACACGAAGAAGATGAACTACTAACTACCAACTACCAACTACCAACTACCAACAACTACGAACTAGCTAACTAGCCAACTATCCAACTTTATGAGCCAAACACTAGGTTTCGTAGGCGTGGGCCGGATGGGTGGCCCTATGGCGGGGCGGCTGCTCGATGCGGGGCACTCGCTCGTGGTGTTCGATACGAACCCGGCGGTGGTGAAGGCGCTGACCGATCGCGGTGCGGCCGGCGCTTCCTCCGCCGAGGACGTGGCGTCGAAGGCGGAGGTCGTGTTCATCAGCCTCCCCACGCCGCCGATCGTTCAGTCCGTCAGCCTTGGCGACAAGGGGATCCTCAACGGATCGCGCGTCAAGACGATGATCGATCTATCGACGACCGGGCCGAGCGTGGCCAAGGTCGTTGCGCGGGCGGCCGGGGAGCGCGGCGTCGCCTGGGCGGACTCGCCCGTCAGCGGCGGCGTGACCGGAGCCGCCAAGGGGACGCTGGCGGTGATGGTCTCGTGTCCGAAGACGACGTTCGAGGAAATCGACCCGCTGCTGAAGGTGTTTGGCAAGACGTTCTATGTCGGCGAGAAGCCTGGCCTCGCGCAGATTGCCAAGCTGGCGAACAATCTCCTGGCCGCGGCGGCGCTGGTCGTTTCGTCTGAAGCCGTGGCAATGGGCGTCAAGGCCGGTCTCGACGCGAAGGTCCTGATCGACATCATCAACGCGGGGAGCGGCCGCAACAGCGCCACGCAGGACAAGTTCCCGCGGTCGATTCTTCCACGGACCTTCGATTTCGGCTTTGCGACCGGGCTTTCGTACAAGGACGTGCGCCTGTGCGTCGAAGAATCCGAGTCGCTTGGCGTGCCGATGGTTGTCGGTGCGGCCGTCCGTCAGATGCTGGCCATCACGCAGGCGAAATACGGCGCCGATTCGGACTTCACGATGATTGCCAGAGTCGTCGAAGAGTGGGCCGGCGTGGAGATCAAGGGGTAAGGCCTGACAACTGACAACTGATAACTGACAACTGACAACTGACAACTGATAAAACATGAACAAAGAGCTGTTCGACAAAGGATTGGACATCCGCAAGTCAGTCCTCGGCAAGGAATTCGTCGAGAACGCCATCAGGAACGCCGACGACTTCAGCATGCCGATGCAGGAGCTGGCCACCGAGTACTGCTGGGGCTACGTCTGGGGCCGGCCGGGACTGGACAAGCGGACGCGCAGCTTCCTCAACCTGGGGATGATCGCGGCGCTGAACCGGCCGCACGAGCTGAAGATCCACGTCAAGGGCGCGCTGCGCAACGGGCTGACGCGGCAGGAGATCTCCGAGGTCTTCCTGCAGGTCGCCATCTATTGCGGTGTGCCGGCGGGCGTCGATTCCTTCCGTATCGCCCGCGAAGCGTTCGCCGAATACGACAAAGAGCAGACGCAGAAGACGTAGCCGGAGGGCAGCAGCGGCGGCGCGATCACGTAGCGGAGGGTGATACCGCGCCGGCGTCGTCTGAAGCGGAGGCGAATGACGCCTGCAGCCGGGCGAGCAGCGCCAGCAGCTCGCCTGGCTGCACCGGCTTGACCAGGTGGTAGTCGAAGCCGGCCGCTGTCGTCGCCGCACGGTCACGGTTCTGGCCGTAGCCGGTCAGGGCAATGAGCCGGACGCCCCTGTGCTGCGGATTCGCGCGAATGCGCCGCGCCACGTCGAGCCCGTCGAGCCCGGGCAGCCCGACGTCGAGGATGACGATGGCCGGTGCGATCTCGTCGACGAGGCGCAGGCCCGCGGTGCCGTCGGCGGCGCCGTGACAGGAGAGGCCCGCGTGCGTCAGCATGGTGCACAGCATCTCGCGGCTGTCGGCGTTGTCTTCGACCACGACGACCGGCGTCCCTGACGGTGGCGCAGACAGCGGGGTACTGTCCGGTATCTGCGGCAGATCGGCGCTCGTGGTTAACGGCAGCCGGACCGAGAACTCGCTGCCGGCGCCGTCGCCATCGCTGCGAGCGCTGACGGTGCCGCCGTGCATTTCCACCAGCGCGCGCGCCAGCGTCAGGCCGACGCCGAGTCCGCCGTTCGAATGGTCGCGCGTGTGGTCCGCCTGCACGAACAGGTCGAACACGGATTCGAGCAGCTGCGGCGGGATGCCGGCGCCGTTGTCCGATACACGGATGACTGCGCCGTTTGCTTCGTGGCAGACCCGCAGCGTGACACGGCCGCCACGTGCCGTGTACTTGGCCGCGTTGCTGAGCAGGTTGATCTGGACTTGCTGCAGGCGCGCCGCGTCGCCATACACCCAGACCGGCTCGGGGTCGAGATCGACCGCGAAGTCCAGCTCCTTGTCGTCCATCTGCGGGCGGACCGCGTCGGCGGCCTCCGCGGCAACCAGCCGCAGGTCGACTGTGCGGCGCCGCAGCTCGATCTTGTTCTGCGTCACGCGGCTGACCTCGAGCAGATCATCGAGCAGCCGCGCCATCTGCCGCGATTGCCGTTCGAGCACGTTCACCGCCCGCTCTCCGATGCCGTTTGGTGCCTCGACGCCCTTCAGCATCGCTGTCGCCGTCACGACCGCTCCCAACGGGTTCCGCAGCTCGTGCGAGAGCATGGCGAGGAATTGATCCCGGCGCCGTACTTCGTCGTCGATCTTTGCCTTCGCCCGGATCTGCTCGGTGACGTCGCGGAAGATGGCGATCACGCCGACGATGGCGTTGCCGCGATCGACGAGCGGCAGGCGCGTCACCAGGTCCCACCCGCCGGTTCCGTCGGCGGTGGTGCGCGGCTCGAGCCGGTAGTGCTGCGGCTGACCGGTGCGCAGCACGGCTTCGTCTTCGCGGTGTAAGGCCATCGCGGCATTCTGATCGGGCAGATCGAACGCCGTCTTACCGATGAGATCGGCCGGTTCGGCGACGCCGAGCCTGGCCGCCATCGGGGGGTTGACGCGAATGAACCGGCCGCGGGTGTCCTTGAAGTAGATGGCGTCGGGCACGGTGAGCAACAGGCTGTTCAGCAGATATCGCTCATGGAACAGCGCGTCTTCGGCGGCTTTGAGACCGCTGACGTCGATGAGCGTCAGCACGACGCCGTCGGCCACGCCCTTCGCTCGATAGGGCAGCAGCCGCAGGAAGAACGACCGTCCGTTCAACTCGGCAAGATCGCGCTCGACCGCCTTCCCCGAGGCGAGCACGCGCTTGAGATCGTCGACCAGCTCGGGGTGGTGCATCGTGTGCGCGAACGTCTCGATCGGACGGCCGGCGTCGTGCGGCACCAGGCCGAAGATGGCCGCCGCCTGCGGCGTGAACTTGCGAATGCGTAGCTGACCGTCGAGGAAGATTGTCCCGACTTCGGTGCTGGCCAGGAGGTTGTCCATGTCGTTGGTGAGTTCGGTCAGCTCCGCGATCTTCCGCTGGTACTCGGCATTGACGGTGTAGAGCTCCTCGTTCACGCTCTGGAGCTCCTCATTCGTGCTCTGCAGTTCCTCGTTCGACGCCTGCAGTTCCTCGTTCGACGCCTGCAGCTCCTCGTTGCTGGCCTCGAGCTGCTCGATGGCCGCCTGCAGGCTCTCCTTGGTGGTCCCCAATTCGGCCTCGAGCGAGGCGAGTTGCTGCTGCGACACGCGATCGACGTCAATCTGAATCGGCGCGTCGGCTGGGGGGCGCTGCTCGGACGCACCCGACTCGAACGACACCACCACGTAGCGGCCGGCGCCGCGGCCGGCAATCGTCCGCATCGTTACGCGGTAGACACGATCGTCCGCCGGAACACGGACGCCATTGAACACGACGGACGATCGCTCGGCCAGCGCGCGTTTGATCCCGCCGGCGAGGATCATCTTCAGTTCCGCGTCGACGAGATCGAGCACCTCCAGACTCTGCCGTCCGTCGCGGACGCGAAGGACGCGCGAGGCGCCGCCGAGGACGTGAACGAGCTCGCCGCGCTCGTTGACGATCAGGCTTGGCGGCATCGTCTCCTCGAGCAGCGCGTCGTAGACCGACAGCAGCTGACCGAGCGAGTGTCGCGGCGGGGTCATCGCCGGCATCGCGACGCGGTTCTCCATCGACGCGGGCCGGCGCGTGCCGACCGGCATGCGCACCTCGCTGCCCTTTCTATAGAGCTGCCATTCCTTTTCGAGGATCTCGAAACCGTCCGCCAGCGGTCCCAGCGTCTCGGACGGCCCCAGCATCAGCACGCCCCTCTGGTTCAGGGCGAAGTGGAAATGCGACAGCACGCGCTGCTGGGCAGCCGGCTGCAGATAGATGAGCAGGTTTCTGCAGGTGATCAAATCGAGCCGTGTGAACGGGGCGTCGGTGATCACGTTGTGCTGCGCGAAGACGATCATCTGCCGCAGCTCCGGGACGACCTGGTAGCTGCTGCCGACCTGTGCGAAGTATCGCGACAGCCGCTCCGGCGATACGTTTGAAACCGCATCCTCGCCGTAGGCCGCGAGTGCCGCCTGCTCGAGCGACCCGCGGTGGACGTCGGTGGCGAATATCTTGACTGCGCGGTCGCCGTGGGTCGCCATGAGGTCGTGCAGCACGATGGCGATGGAGTAGGCTTCCTCCCCTGTCGCGCAGCCCGCGACCCACAGACGCAGCGGCGTGGTGCGCGGCTCGCGCGCCAGCAGCTCGGGCAGAATCCGTTTCTCGAGCAGATCGAACGCATCCGGATCGCGGAAGAACCGCGTCACGCCGATGAGCAGGTCGCGATACAGCGCATCGAGCTCGTCGCGCTCGGAGCGCAGGCGCGCCAGGTATTCGTCGATGTTCGGCGACTGGGCGAGGGCGAGGCGACGTTCGATCCGCCGCGTCACGGTACTCGGCTTGTAATGATTGAAGTCGATGCCGTATTCGGTTTCGAGCAGGCGGTATACCGCCTCGAGTCCGCGTGGTTCGCGCCCGGCCTCCGGTTTCGGCGCGGGTGCTGCCGAACCGCGTCTGGCGCGCTCGAACAGCACGTTCGGCATGTCCTCGGGCGGCATCGTCTCGTCGACCACGCCGGTCTCGATCGCGGCTTTCGGCATGCCGTCAAACTGCGCGCTCTCGAGATCCTGGGCGAGCACGAGGCCGCCCGCGTCATGAACGTGGCAGATGCCTCGTGAGCCGTCGCTGCCGCCGCCCGACAGGACGATCGCCACCGCTCGATCGCCGCAGTCCTGCGCCAGCGATCGGAAGAACATGTCGATCGGCAGGGTGAGCTCCTGCTGGCGATTGCGCTCGCTCAACAGCAGGCGGCCGCCGGAAATGATCATCTCCTTCTTCGCAGGGATCAGATAGACGTGATCGGGTTCGACCGGCATGCCGTCTTCCACCAGGTGGATGGGCAGCGTCGTGTGGCGCGACAACAGTTCATCCATCAGACTGCGGAAGTCCGGCGACAGATGCTGGACGATCACGAACGCCATGCCGGTGCGTTCGGGCAGGTTGTCGAAGAAGCGCACCAGTGGATCGAGACCGCCGGCCGACGCGCCGATGCCGACGACGAACGGCGGCGGTGTCGCCGGATCGGCGCCGCCCTTTATCCCTTGCAGGCGGGAGTCGTGGTCATCTGACATCGCAAAGGTTCCATCAAAAAAGTCCACCACCGCACGTTCGAAGCGACGAATGGCAAATGATGTGCCGTCTCACCGAGCGGCCGGCCGCGACGGCACAAGTTATTGAAAGACGGACGCATAGGTTTCGTTCTGCCGTTCTGCGGTCGGTCGACCGCCGCCACGAGTGGGTAGGCGGCGTCGTCTCTCGTTACAGAGAACGGAACAGGAGGTCGCAATCGCCGACACCTGGTGTTACCGCCCGTTTTCCTTTAATCTCGCGCGCCTGTGCAGGCCGTTGGAGGGGGGTCTCGGGTCACCGGCGGAAAACCGGTCACCGCCGTTGCGCGTGTCGTGGGGCCGTGCCTCCTCGGCGGCGCGATTGCGCTGGCCCCGGTACCTGACGGCCTGGCGGCGGCGGCCTGGTACTACTTCGCGCTGTTCGTCACCGTCATCACGCTGATCATCACGGAGCCGATCCCGGCAGCGGCAATCGGCCTCGGCGGCGTCACCGCCGCAGCGGTGCTCGGACTGGTGCGTGACACGCCGGCGGCGTCGGCGCAATGGGCGCTCAGCGGCTTCGGCAACACCATCGTCTGGCTGATCTTCGCGGCGTTCATGTTCACGGTCGGCTACGCGCAGACGGGACTCGGACGCCGCGTGGCACTCCATTTGGTTCGGCTGCTCGGACACCGGACGCTTGGACTTGGCTACGCCGTCGCGCTGGCCGATCTGGTGTTCGCGCCGTTCACGCCGTCCGCAACGGCGCGCAGCGCGGGAACGATCTATCCCGTCGTCAGTCATATCCCGCAGCTGTACGGATCGCGGCCGCATGACGGTACGGCGCGGCTGATGGGCGCGTACCTCCTCTACACCGCGCTGGCGGTGAGCTTCGTCACCAGCAGCATGTTCATCACCGCGCTGGCGCCGAACGCGCTGGCGATCACCATCATCGAGAAGACCGCCGGTGTTCGCATCTCGTGGCTGCAGTGGTTCCTCGGCTTCGCGCCCGTCGGCTTCGCGCTGCTGGCGCTGACGCCGCTGGTGCTCTACGTGATATATCCGCCGTCGATCCGTTCGGCGCCGGAGGTGCCCCGTTGGGCCGCCGGCGAGCTGCGCGCCATGGGGCCGATGTCGCGGCGCGAACTGATTCTGTTCGTGTTGATCGGGTCAGCGCTGGCGCTGTGGATTGGCGCAACGGATTACATCGATCCTGCGTTGACCGCCGTGCTGATCGTCCTGCTGATGGTCTTTTCCGGCGTGGTGTCCTGGGACGAGGTGATCGGTCAGAAGCAGGCGTGGAACGTGCTGATCTGGTTCGGCACGCTGGTCACGCTCGCCGGCGGCCTCGCGGAGACCGGATTCGTCGGCTGGCTTGCCAAGGCAACCGCGCCGACGTTCACCGGCATGGCCATCGGTCTTGCCATCGTCGCCATCGTTGGAACGTTCTACGTGCTCCACTACTTCTTTGCCAGCATCACCGCACACACGGCCACGCTGCTGCCCGTATTTCTCGGCGTCGCGATTACGATCACCGCCATCTCGCCGACGCGCTGGTCGCTGCTGCTCGGCTACTCGCTGGGACTGACCGGTGTCCTGACGTTCTACGCGTCCGGCCAGAGCGTCATCTACTACGCCAGCGGATACATCAGCCGCCGCGACTTCTGGGTGCTTGGTCTCGTCATGGGCGTCATGTTCATCGGGGTGTACCTGCTTTTGATCACGCCATGGCTCGAGCTTCTGAACTACTGACGCCTCCGTCCGCCGACGCCGGGCGCCTGCAGGCCCTCGACATCATTCGCGGCGCCGCGGTGCTCGGCATCCTCCTCGTGAACATGCAGCTGTTCGCGATGCCGAACGCGGCCACTGCCAACCCGTACGCGCTTGGCCAGCCGTCGTTCAGCGACCTCGCTGTGTGGTCCGCCATCGAGGTGCTCGCGGAGAGCAAGTTCATCACGATCTTTTCCATGCTGTTCGGCGCCGGCGTTGTGCTGATGACGAGCCGTGTCGAGCAACGCGGGTTGCGTCCGCGCGCCTGCACTACCGTCGAATGTTCTGGCTGCTCGTCTTCGGCCTCGTTCACGCGTACCTGCTGTGGCACGGCGACATCCTGGTCGCCTATGCCATCTGCGGAATGCTCGTGTACCCCGCTCGTCGTCTGTCGGCGCGGACGCTCGCGGTTGTCGGCGTTCTGCTGATGAGCGTGGCGATGGCAAGCGCGCTGACAGCCGGATTCAGCTGGCCGTACTTTCCCGACGAGTTGAAGGCGGAGTGGCAAAGCTACTGGCAGCCGTCGCCTGGCGATGTTGCCGACGAGACGGCTGCGTTCAAGGGCGGCTGGCTGGCGCAGCAATCCTGGCGCGCGAGCTACTCCGCGGAGTTCCACCTGCAGGACTTCATCGTCTGGGACCTCTGGCGCCTGTCCGGGTTGATGCTGCTCGGCATGGCGCTTCTCAAGTGGGCAGTCCTGACTGGCGGGAAGACGCGGCGCCAATACGCCGTCCTGACCGCGATGGCGCTCGCCACCGGGCTGCCGCTCGCGGCACTGGGACTCTCACGGTTACATGCGGCAGGCTGGCGGCTGCCCGAGGCTGTCTTCTTTGCGCCGCAGTGGAATTACTGGGGCAGCCTTCTGGCAGCGCTCGGTTACATCGGGTTGCTGATGACGATCTGGCAGGCCGGCGTTGCGCGCGGACTGACATCGCGGCTCGCCGCAGTCGGCCGAACCGCGTTCAGCTGCTACATCCTCGAGACGCTCATCGGCACGGCCATCTTCTACGGCCATGGCCTGGGACTGTTCGGAAGCGTCGATCGGCTGCAGCAGCTGATCCTCACCGTTGCGGTGTGGTTCGTGCTGCTGCTGCTGGCGCCGCTCTGGCTGCGGCGGTTCAATTACGGTCCGCTCGAGTGGCTCTGGCGAACGCTCACCTATGGACGCGTCGCGTCGATCAGGCGTGATGATCGGCGCGAGGCCACGACCTGAGCAGATTGCGCAGGGCGCCGCTGTAGCGGTGCCACGTCCGCTATCGCCCGTTGTACTCCGCGTCGGTGACCGGCTTCTGCCATTCGAGCTTGCCCGCGTAGACGCTGAATTGCAGTGCGGCCTGGTCCGGCGCGGCGCCGTGCCAGTGCGGCACGTTCGCCTTCGTCAGCACGGGCTGTCCCATCGGCAGCTCCTTGACCGCGTCGCCCTGTTCCTGCCAGCGCCCGCGTCCTTCCTCGATCAGCAGAATCTGCGGCGCGGTGTGGACGTGCCAGTTCGTGCGGGCGCCCGCCTCGAAGCGGATCCGCGACATGTTCGTCCCCTCAGTAGGCTGAATGGCCACGGTGCCGGTGAAATTCGCCGCGAAGTTCCCGCGCCCGCCGGCGGCGGCGCCCCCGCCCTGGCCGCGCTGTGCGTCCTGCTGCGCCGCCCCCGCGGCGGCGGCGACGAAGAGAAGAGCCGCGGCGAGTGACAGCCTGCCACGGACCGACCATGGACGTGTTGCCACGACGACCTCCTTTACGCGGTTAGTCTACGGCTAAACGTGTTTCGGCCGCGCGCGATGAATACAAGGTCACCAAACTCGTGCGCCAGATATCCGCGCGCCTCTGCCTGAGTGGTCATCTCCTGCAGCGTCGGGTCATCCTGAAACGCCCGCAGTAGCTCGTAATGGCTGCTTCCGGCTTCGTGTAGCCCCGAGACGATGGCGTGCACGACGCGCAGGTGTGACAGGGAAGTGATTCGCTGCGTGGCGACTCCGTGTCCCGGCAGCACCCACCCCGGCAGGCGGGCGGCGTGCTCGAGCGCCCGCACGACCGTCGTTCCCACAGCCACGATCCGGCCTCCTCGCCTCAACGTCCGACGGACGAGCACCGCGGTCGAGCGCGGGATGTAATACGGCTCGTCGAACGGGAGCAGCCGGTCGAGTTCCGCATCACCCGTCGAAGAGATCCCGGCGGCGTGCGTAAGGGTGGCGAACTGGACGCCGCGCGATCGCAGCGCCCGTAACATGGCCCAGTCGAGTACGAATCCCGCCGATGGCGGCTCGAACGCGACCGGCCGGCCCGCGATGCTCGTCCACGTGTCCCAGATTGCCAGCGGCGCAGGCACGTAGGCGTACTGGATGGGGCGGCCGTGCCGTGCGATGCCTTCCCAGACGACAGCCGGCGGATGGTTGAACGCCAGTTCGATAAGCCGGCCGTGACTCAGCATCCGGACCACCGCCGCGCGCAGCGGACCTAACGCCAGCTCGTCCCCCGGTTGAAGCCGCGGCGGATCGGGGCGCTTTTCCGTCGGGGTTCGAAAGTCGCCGGCGCCAAACAGCACCGCGGTGAATCGCGTGACGTCGTGCGCGGCGAGCGAATGCCGGCCCGCCAGGCGAACTTCCACCGGCCGGTCCGTGCGCAGGTGAGTGCCCTGCAGGCTGGCGGGCAGCGTGGCCGCGTCATTGGCGACGAGCAGATCGCCGCATTCCAGCAGCGAGGGGAGATCCGCGGCACGGCGATGGGAGACCTGGCCGTGCTCGTCGATGGCGAGCAGCCGCGCCCTCCTCGCGCCCTGCCGCGGAGCGGTAGCAGCATTCATTGGGCAACCTCGTGGAGTCCGGCTTCAGCCGGATTTGTCAGCACCGCAATCTGATCGGCGATTTCCCGCGCAGCGGTCTCCGGCTGCTTCAGCGTCAAGCGATCGGCGTCCGGCACGGCCAGCGCGTGCAGCGGCGTGTCCATGTCGCCCGGATCGATCGCGACCACGCGAATACCCTCATTGGTCAGCTCCGCGTCCCAGATACGGCTGAGATGGTGGAGTGCCGCCTTGCTCGCGCCGTACGCGCCCCAGTTCTCGTACGGAGTCACCGCGGCGTCGCTCGAGATGTTGACGACGACCGGGCGGCCGCCGCTGCGCGCGGACGCCGCGAGCGAGC
>JAICQE010000144.1 GCA_025938035.1 Vicinamibacteria bacterium | reverse complement strand
GCCGTCGCGTATCAGGTACGACTCGGTCGGGTGGAGGTTGCCGCTCGACGGATTGACGCGAAGGGCCCAGCGTGAGCTTCGGTAGTGCTTCCACGCGGACAGGCCCAGGGAGCAGCGGAAAAAGGCCGCAATGCTGACATCGCTGATCGGCGTAACCCGTGCGTCGCCGCCAAACAACACATCGTAGGGAACGTCGGCGGCGACGACGTCACGGGGGAAGACAATGAGAGGCGCGCCGCGGTAACGCCGAAAGGGATTCGGCTGCGTCGCCCAGTCGAGATACCCTGCCGACCGGGCGAAGCGGTTGAAGTCGTGCTTGGAGGCCTCGTGATAGCCGAGGGCCGTTATTTGGACAGTTCCTTGATCCGTCGGTCGAGCTCCGCGATTGCCTGACCGAGCTGCTGCTTGCGGGCCTCATGCGTGGTCACGTCGAGCTGCCGCTGCATCTCGGTCCGCGCCAGCCGCAGCGACTCGAGCTGCCGCGCCCGCTCGGGGTCGCCGCTGTTGGCCGCCTGACGCGCTTTCCGTTTTTCCTGCTCGCGCTCTTCCATTCGCTCGGCGAGGCGGGATTCCGCGTCGACGAGTCCTTCTCCGGCGTCACCCATTCATGAAGTCCTGATTGTTAGGTTATAGGAATTACGTTACAGAGTAACTCAGTCCGTGAAAGCTTTTCACCCGGCAGTCCGCGAGTGGTTCGCCAGCTCGTTCCCCTCGCCCACCAAAGCGCAGCAGGCGGGATGGCCGGCGATCGCACGCGGCGACTCCACGCTCATCCTCGCACCCACCGGCAGCGGTAAGACGCTGGCGGCGTTCCTCTGGTGCCTCAACCGTCTGATGTTCGAGCCGCCACCGCCGCGGAAGGAGCGCTGCCGCGTGCTCTACATTTCTCCGCTCAAGGCACTGGCGGTCGACGTCGAGCGCAACCTGCGGGCACCGCTCGCCGGCATCGCCAATGTCGCCCGGCGCCTCGACGTCCCGGTGACGATGCCCGAGATTGCGATTCGAACCGGCGACACGCCGGCCGCGGAGCGCGCGCGCTTTCTCCGCGATTCGGCAGACATTCTCATCACAACTCCTGAATCGCTGTTCCTGCTGCTGACGTCGAACGCCAGGGCGCGGCTGGCGACCGTCGATACGGTCATCATCGACGAGATTCACGCACTCGTCCCGACGAAGCGCGGCGCCCACCTGGCGCTGTCCCTCGAACGCCTGGAAGCGTTGCGGGCCGCGGGTCCGCCTAAAGGCGGACACTACGACGGAAACACGGCGGGTCCGCCTGAAGGCGGACGCTCCGACGGACGCATGCTGCAGCGAATCGGCCTCTCGGCGACGCAGCGGCCGCTGGACGAGGTAGCGCGGTTTCTCGGCGGCACCGAGGCGCAGACGGTCCGGAAATCCCGACGGCCCCGGTCGCGCCCCAAGGCCAGGGCGGCGGCCCTCGAAGAAGTGGAAACCGAGATACATGAAGAGTTTGGGACGGATCAGAAACCGCCGACGTTCAGGCCGGTCACCGTCGTCGATGCGTCGGAGAAGAAGCAGCTGAAGCTGCGGATCGACGTCCCGGTCGAGGACATGGCGCGCGTCTCGGCACTGGAGGTGCCGAGCGGACCGGCGTCCGGAGGGGCGCCGTCGATCTGGGCGTCGATCCACCCGCGCCTGCTCGAGCTCATTCGTTCCCACCGCTCGACCCTGTTGTTCGTCAACAGCCGGCGCCTCGCCGAGCGTCTGGCGGGCGCGCTCAACGAGCTGGCCGGCGAACCGCTGGTCCGATCGCATCACGGGTCGCTGGCCCGCGAAGCACGCAGCGAGGTCGAAGACCTGCTGAAGGCGGGCCGCATTCGTGCGCTGGTCGCGACCTCGTCGCTCGAGCTCGGGATCGACATGGGGGCCGTCGACCTGGTCGTCCAGATCGAGGCCCCGCCGTCGGTAGCGAGCGGACTGCAGCGAGTCGGGCGGGCCGGCCACCACGCAGGGGCGGTCAGCGAAGGCATCATTTTCCCGAAGTTCCGCGGCGACCTCGTCGCCTGCGCGGCGGTCGCGCGGGCGATGCACGACGGTCAGGTCGAGTCCACCCGCTACCCGCGAAACCCGCTCGACGTCCTCGCGCAGCAGATCGTCGCCATGGCCGGTCTGGAGACGTGGGAGATCGACGCCCTGTTTGCTGCTGTGCGGCGCGCGGCGCCCTTCGCCGATCTGAGCCGTCACATTTTCGAAGGCGTCCTCGACATGCTGTCGGGGCGATATCCGTCCGACGAATTCGCCGAGCTGCGTCCCCGTGTCACCTGGGACCGCGTCAACGGCGTCATCTCGGGTCGTGAAGGGGCGACGCGGGTAGCGATTGCCAATGCCGGCACGATCCCCGATCGCGGGCTGTACGGCGTCTTCCTCGCCGGTGCGGATCGACCGGTTCGAGTGGGCGAGCTCGACGAAGAGATGGTGTTCGAGACGCAGGTCGGCGAAACCTTCACGCTCGGCGCCTCCACCTGGCGGATCGAGGAGATCACGCACGATCGCGTGCTCGTGACGCCGGCGCCCGGAGAGCCGGGAAAAATGCCGTTCTGGCACGGCGACCGGGCCGGGCGGCCGGTGGAACTTGGCTACACCATCGGCAAGCTGGTCAGAGAGCTGCGGACGGTGCCGCGGGCAGCCGCGCTCGATCGGCTCGTGCGGCTCCACGATCTCGACGCGGCAGCGGCGGAGAATCTGCTTCGCTATCTGGACGACCAGCTCGCGGTCGGCGCCATCCCGGACGATCGCACGATCGTCATCGAACGCTGCCTCGACGACCTCGGGGACTGGCGGGTGTGTCTCCTCTCGCCGCTCGGCAGCCGCATCCACGCACCATGGGCCATGGCCGCGACGGCGCAGATCCGCTCGCGCACCGGCATGGATGTCGAAGTGATGTGGGGCGACGAAGGCTTCGTCGTTCGCTTCCCCGACGTCGAAACGCCGCCCGACCCGGCGCTGCTCCTGCCGGATCCGGAAGACGTCGAAGGACTCGTTCTCCGGCAGCTGGGCGCGACGTCGCTGTTCGCCGCACGGTTCCGGGAAACGGCCGCGCGGGCGCTGCTCCTGCCGCGGCGCCGTCCCGGACGCCGAACTCCGCTGTGGCAACAGCGGAAGCGGGCATCCGACCTGCTGGCGGTCGCCTCGCGCTTCGGCTCGTTCCCGGCGCTGCTCGAAACCTATCGAGAAATCCTGCGCGACCACTTCGACATGCCCGCGCTCCTCGACACGCTGCGCCGGGTACAGACGCGCACCATCAAGCTGGCCACGATCGACACGAAGGCGCCGTCGCCCTTTGCCTCATCCCTGCTCTTCAGCTACGTCGCGAACTACATCTACGACGGCGACGCGCCCCTGGCGGAACGGCGCGCACAGGCCCTCTCGGTCAATCAGAGCCAGCTTCGCGAGCTCCTGGGCGACGCGGAACTGCGCGAGCTGCTCGACCCGGACGCTCTGCACCAGATCGAGCGTCAGCTTCAACATCTCGATGACAAGTACAAAGTGAAAACCACTGACGGACTGCACGACCTGCTCATCCGCATCGGCGATCTCTCCGCGGCGGATTTGCAGGCGCGCAGCTCGATGGCCGATGCGGCTGCTGAAGCGGCAACGCTCGAACGGGCTCGACGCATCGTCGGGCTGCCGATTGCCGGCGAGCGGCGCTATGTCGCCGTTGAAGACGTGGCCCGGTACCGAGACGCGCTCGGCATTCCAGTGCCGCCGGGCATTCCGGAGTCGCTCCTCGAGCCGGTCCGGGATCCCGCCGGAGATCTGGTCCGCCGCTACGCGCGATCGCACGGACCATTCACCGCCGGCGAGCTTGCCGTCCGGTACGGCCTCGGAGTCGCCGTCGCCGAGTCGCTGCTGCGACGCCTGACCGGCGAAGAGCGGTTGATCGAGGGGGAGTTCCGTCCCGGCGGCACCGAACGCGAGTGGGTGGACGCCGACGTCCTGCGCAGCATCCGGCGGCGGTCGCTGGCCCGGCTGCGGCAGGAAGTCGAACCGGTCGACGCCGATGCATTGGGACGCTTCGCCCTGGCGTGGCATGGCATCGGCTCGGGACGACGCGGCCTCGAGGCATTGCTCGACGCGATCGAGCAGTTGCAGGGCGCGGCGATTCCCGCGACGGTCCTCGAAACAGAAGTCCTTCCCGCACGAATCGCGGAGTACCAACCGGCGATGCTCGATACGCTCATGGCGGCCGGCGAGGTCGTCTGGTCGGGTGTCGAGCCACTTGGGGCGCGCGACGGGCGCATCGCGCTCTATTTAACCGATCATGCGGCCCGGCTTCGTCCGCCAGCGGCTGATCGACCGAGTGGCGCGCCTGACCCCGGGGTCCCCATCGCGTCTGCGCGATGGGGTGGCGTGGCGCGCCCCACGATCGGACGTAAGGAACTCGACGGGCCGCAGCCGCCGATCGGAAGAGCCGCCGATGTCCTCGAGTACCTGCGCGAGCATGGAGCGTCGTTTTTCGCCGAGGTCCATCAGGGCACCGGTGGCGGCTTCCCGCAGGAAACGGTCGACGCGTTGTGGGATCTCGTGTGGGCCGGGCGGATCACCAACGACACGCTGCATCCCCTTCGCGCCTACATTCGCACGGACGACAAGCGCGCGGCGAGAAAGATGCGCGGGCAACCGTTCCGGTCACGACGGCTCGTGCCGAGAACAGCGGAAGGCCGCTGGTCGATGCTCGAGACAGCAAAGGCCAGCCGCAGCGCCGCCACCGAGTGGAGCGCCGCAATCGCACAGCAGCTGCTGACGCGGCACGGCGTCGTGACGCGCGAGACGGTGGCGGGAGAATCCATCCCGGGCGGGTTTTCGGCCGTGTACGACGTGCTGAAAGCGATGGAGGAAGCCGGACGGATCCGCCGCGGGTACTTCGTGGGGGGGCTTGGCGGAGCGCAGTTTGCCCTTCCTGCCGCCGTCGATCTCCTGCGGTCGTTCCGCGACGTCCCCGAGGAGCCGCGCCGCGTGGTGCTCGCGGCAACGGATCCGGCCAATCCGTACGGCACGGTCGTGAAGTGGCCTGACTCGTCCCACGAAGCCCCAACGCGTTCCGTCGGGGCGCGGATCATCCTGGTCGATGGGTTCGCCGCCGCGTACCTGCGCCGCGGCGAGCGGGAGCTGATCCTCTTTGCGCCTGAGGCCGAGCCGCAGCGGTCGCGGACGATTCGCCAGGTCGCGCTCGCCCTTCTCGAGCTGGCCACGGCGCGCGAACAGGGCCGGCAGGGCATGCTGCTCACTGAAATCAACGGCGAGCCGGCATCCACGCATCCGGCAGCCGATCTGTTCGCCCTTGAAGGCTTCGCAACCACAGCCATGGGACTGCAGGCGCGCGTACGAGGCCTAAGGGCTAAGGCCGAAGGCCCAAGTGAAGAACGAAGCGACGACCCCGGCTAACACATGAGCATGCCTCGTTCTTTCCTTAGGCCTTGGGCCTTCGGCCTTAGGCCTCACCATGGCATTCGCATTGCGGGAAGAAGCCGTGGAGGGATATCCATGGCTGATACGCGACGCACGGGACCGGAGCGCGCCGGCGACACACGCGAGAGCGAACACGACGCGATCCGCTCTTCGAACGATCGGGATCAGAAGGCCGAACGCGAAGGCGTCGAGACCGAACACAATCGCGGCTACGACGAAGCCGCGCAGGGACGCAAGTCGGTGGAACACGAAGATCTTGGCGACGTCGATCCGGACAGTGCGGAATCGGACGTCGATCGGGACGACACCGTTGACGAGCCGTAGTGCCTGAAGGCGACACAATCTTCCGGGCGGCCCGCACGCTGCAGCGCGCGCTGGCGGGCCGCACGGTCACCCGATTCGAGTCCGTCTTCCCGGCGCTGTCGCGCGTCGACGCGGACACACCACTCCGCGGCCGCACAATCGAACGCGTCGAGGCACGCGGCAAACACCTGCTGATCTGGTTTTCCGGGGCCCTCGTCCTCCGCACGCACATGCGGATGCACGGGTCCTGGCACATCTATCGCCCGCACGAGCGATGGCAGCGTCCGCATCACAGCATGCGCATTGTTGTGGAGACACAGGACATCCATGCCGTTGCGTTCGACGTGCCCGTGGCGGAGTTGGCAACGCCTGCCACGCTGGAGCGGTCACGGCAGATTCGCGAGCTCGGACCGGATCCGCTGGCGGACGGCTTCAACGCCGCCGAATCTTCGGCCCGCATCATCGCGCGCGGTGACGCGGAAATCGCAGACGCGCTGCTGGACCAGAGCGCCATCGCCGGGATCGGCAACGTCTACAAGTCGGAGGTGCTCTTCGCCGCCCGGGTGAATCCGTTCGTGAAGGTGCGGGATCTCGCACCGGCGGACGTCGATCGCCTCGTCGCGGCGGCGGTGACATTCATGCGGGCCAACGTCGCCGAAGGGGCGCCGGCGGCAATCGAAACGTATCGCGGCCTGCGCCGCACAACCGGCCGCTACGATCCGGCGGCGCGCCTCTGGGTTTATGGCCGCGCCGGTAAACCGTGCCGCCGATGCGGCGGTCCGATTTCGCGCCGGCGGCAGGGACTACACGCGCGCTCCACTTACTGGTGCCCGCGCTGCCAGCCGGCAAACGGAACCGGGGCGGCCGCCGCACGCGGCTCCGGCCCGCAAAAAAACGAGGCGCCGCCGGATCGCACCCGGTAGACACAGCGGTCCACCTCGAGTACTTCGCCGTCGATATTGACGCGCGCGCGGCGATCGAAAACCAGATCGAACCGCGCGCTCCGGAAGGACATCACGTCATCGCGCCCTGGCTCGCCGGACGCGGCTATGCGCTGCAGCGTGCCGAGCAACTCCAGCACCGGCATGCGCGGCACGACGATGACGTCGAGCAGGCCGTCGTCGATCAACGCATTTGGGGCAATCGCGTAGCCGCCGCCGATGAACGGGGCGTTGCACACGGCAAACAGCTGAACGGCGGACTCCCCGACGGGCAGCAGCTCAGGCAGTGGACCCGCTGCCGACCGCTCCGACGCGACCAGCAGCCGGACGTTGAGCGGTTCCGCGGCGACGAGCGCGCGTGCGCCGCCTATGAGATAGGCCACTTTGCCGGCGACGTCCTTGAGCGCCGGGGTCACGACTTCGGACGTCTCGGCGATGAGTCCGCCCGCCGACGTGTTGATGAACGGACGATCGTTCATCATGCCGACGTCCGCCGCCACGACGTGCGGGTCCAGCAGACGATCGAGCGCTGGTTCCGGCTCATCGCCGAGTCCGAGCGCCTTCGAAAAATCGTTGCCGGTTCCACATGGAATGATGCCAATGGGAATCGCCGGCCGCGCGCTCGACTCGAGCACTCCGCGAAGAGCACCGTTCACCGTGCCGTCGCCCCCAGCCACGTACAACGCGGCGCAGTTTTCTGCGACGGTCCGCGCCGCTGCCTTCTTCAGATCGTCCGCGCCCGCGGTGACGGTCACGATGAGGTCCTCGAATAAGGCGCCGAGTCGGGACCGCATCAGCGGCAGCATCTCGACCGCGCGATCGGTGCCTGATGACGGGTTGACGATCAGGTGTGCGCGCATAGGAGGCGAGGCCACTGAGGTTACGGAGGGAACGGTTTTACATCAACAACGAAGGAACGAAGACGAACGAAGAGCATTCGGGTGGAGGCGTTGCGTTGTGAAGCCGTTAACTCCGCAATCTCACCAGCTAGATCAATTTGCCTGCCGGCCCGAGGTCGAGGTTGAGGTCCTCGATGGAAATGCCGAATCGTGCGGCGAGGTCGCGAACGGTCGCTTCGAGCTGCATCAGCGCGCGGCCGATGTCCTCGGTCTGCCGGTCGGTCAACGTGCCAGCCTCCATTCGACGGATGGCCTGCCGCTCGAGCAGCTTGCGAATGAATTCGACCAGCGTGAGGACGAGCTGCGCGACCGACCGCTGGACGTCGTCCGGATCGGCGTTCCAGCGCAGCGGACTCCTGCCCGTCGCGCGTTCCAGCTCGCGACGCAGGTCGTCCAGCTCGGCAACCTCGGTGATGGTCAGTCCACCCGCCTTCGCGACAAGCGAACGGCGTCGCTTCGGCGCGGCAGGCTCCGCCTTCGCGACAAGCGACCGGCGTCGCTTCGGCGACTTCTTCTGTGTCCCGACCGTCACCCTGCGCCTCCGCGGCTTCGATGCTGAACGCGCCATGCGCTACTCGAATGCCGCGAATGCGTACGGCGGCCAGGGTCCGCTGACGATGGCGGTGATACCCGACGACGCGGCCGAGCTCTGCGCCGCACGGCGATACGCGGCCGCCGATGAGCGCGGAATGAGGTGGTAAACGCTGGACACTCCGGCACGGTGCTCAACGCGTTCGTCGCGCACCCATCGCGCCACGGCGTTCCGGACCGGCTCGAAACCCGGTACCGCGCGTTGAGCCGCGGCCGCACGGGCCCGGCTCCTCAGGTAGTCGCGCCCCGTCAGTGGAGCCGTCGTGGGGCGACGCTCGGAGGCGGCGTGGTGGCGGACCACTCGAACGGTCATCTGCGCCCGCTTCCGCACATGGGCGAGGCCAAGGGCGAAAGCCCTGCGACGAGAGACCAGCATGCTCTTCAACTCATCTTCAGCCATTCGCGTGCCGAACCGCACGGGAAGGATCGCGGGAAACCGTTCGGCGAGCTCGCGCATCAGGCGATCGTAACGCCGCAGGTTGCCCGCCGTCGGCGCCGATCGCTCCATGCGGTTGGTCACGACCGCAGCGACTGCGCGTTCGCGAACGACGCGCAGCCGGCCGCCATCCCGGGAGCGCAACGATTGCGGAGCGCCGCGGCTGGCGACAATGGCGAGAACCATCACAGCCGCAACCTATTTCTGGCCTGTCCCGCCGACGCGCGCAGCGCGAAGGCGGACGGCTGCGCGCCGTCTTCGCCGTGCATGATGGCGCTCGATGAAGTCGGGATCCTCGTTCGGCAGCACCCGATCGGCCGCGCACAGCAGCACGGACAGCCGCGCATAGACCAGATCGACCTGTGCCAGCGCGATCGTCAGGTCGCCGCTCAGCACGACGCCTTTGTTCAGGACGTTATCGACGATGTCCAGCAGCGACGCCTCGCTGGAATCGAGAACGGCTTCAGCGTCGCTTCTTCGACGCGGCACGGCGGGGTCTCGGTGGATCAATGAAGTTGTACGGGGGCCATGGACCGGTCAGTGAGACGACGAGCCCGGATCCGGACAGCCGCCGCGCCTGCTGACGCAGCGCGCTGCGAAACGCGCCGGCACCGCGGGCGGGAACGAGGAACGCCGCGTCGAGCAGGAGCCGCGATCCGGGCGTGGCCTGCTCGGTCGAACGGCGCCGGCGTGCCTCGGTGGCCTCACGCGACATCGCCCGGTACAGCCGATCGGCTGCCGTTCGGGCCGCCGCCAGCTGAACACGCGTCACGTCGAACAGGTCCCGCTTGCGGGCGAGATACGCCGCGCCCGACTCGGCCTCCCCACCTCGGCGCGTCCGACGCGATCGATGGCTGTCCTCGACCGCCTGCCGCGCGGCGCGTTCGTCGAACGACAGGCGCAGTCCCCATTCGAGCTGCCGATCGAAGCGAGTCAGGATCCGATCGATTCGCCGCCACTCCTGCGCGACATACTCGAGGGCGCGTTCATCCGAGGTGAACAGCGTGAAGAGCTGCAGCGGCAGCACGGCCGGCGCAGTGAGAAAGTGTTCGACCACGGTTTCGTGCGCCATCGCGCGGCGGCCGACCCAGTCGATGTTCTGCAGGCCGCTGGCCAGCATCGCTTCGTCGTACTCACGCGCCGGCACGGAGGAGACGATCGCCCAGGTGTCCGGCCCCGCTTGCAGCACGCGCACGCCGCGCGCGCCCGGCATCGGACCGCGAACCGCGCCGGTGGCCGGAGCCTTCGGGCTGCGGACCAGGCAGTAGACGTAGGTGAGCGAGGGAGTCACTTGGACCGAGTCGTTCGAATCGTTCGAGTCGTTCGAGACGTTCGAGACGTTCGAGGCGTGCCGCGTTCTTCAGCAGGTCCCGAACGTTCCACCTCCTCGTGAAAATCTCCGGAGACGGACGCTTCGACCTGGAAGCGGCTGTCGCCCGTCGTCTCGATCGGCTGCACGCCCATGTCGATCGGCCCGCTGCCGCCCTCGCGGCGCTCCTTGATCTCGCGGATGCGCGCCAGCAGATCCGTCTCGATGTCGCGGAACTCCGCGTCGGTGATCTCGCCTGTCTCGCGGCGCATCTCGGCTTCGAGCAGCTGCTCCCGCAGCACGGAGTCGTCGTTCATCTCGGCCTCGGCGGCCGTCACCGCCGTCTCGAGCACCCATCGAATGCCGGAGATCATCAGCGAGTCGAGAATGAACATCAGGGATAGAGATCTTTTTGCGACTTGGGATTCGCGGACTTGTGATTCTCCGGACCCTGGCCGGCGCGCTCCAGCTTGAGCCGGATGTTGACGAAGTTGTACGGCGGCCACGGCCCCGTGTACTTGAAGGTCAGCTTGTCGTAGTGCGAGGCGATGTCCTTGATGCGCCGGTCGAACGCCTGTTCCTGGTCGCGCTGCACGAGGAACGCGGCGTTCATGATCATCTTGTCGCCGATGGCGCGGTTGACGCGCGAGGCGACCGACACGTCACGCAGACGCTGCAGGAACTCGGCGACGTAGCGTTCGGAGCGCTGCTGGAGGGCGGCGTCGATCAATCGGCCGTACTGCATGCGGGCGAAATACGTCGAGCCCTTCTGCGACGAGATCTCCGACTTCAGCCGGTGGATGTCCTCGTCTTCCTGCTCGATGGCGCGGATCATCTCGTCGCGGTCCCACAGCACCTTGAGGCCGAACTCGAGCTTGTCCTGCATCTTGTTCAGCACGTCGGCGAACGCCTCGTAGGCCGAACGGAGCAGCTCGAGAATGTCCTCGCGCGTCTTGAAAATGGTCCCGAACGACATGGGGATGACGGTGTGATCGCGCATCACCGTCTCGTTGACGCGTTCGTGGGCGAGCACGTTCTCGCGCGTCGAGTCGAGCGGCGCAATCGGCACGTCCGACACCACGGCGGCCATGTCCTTGTAGTTGATCGTGTAGACGTCGGCCCACGTCTCGTCCATGCCGATGGCGCCGAACTTCAGCGGCTGGGTCGAGCGGATGATGCAATAGACGTAGCGGCCGCGGACCGCGCTGGCGCGATCGACGTCGGGCAGGCTCGGCTTCGGCGCGCGCTCGACGACGCGCTCGACGCGCGTTTCCGTGCCGCGCACCTCGGTTTCGTGCGTCACGCGCGTGAGCGCCTCGGCGGACCGCGGACCGGTGCCGCGCTTCACGCCGCTCTGCGGCACCTGCACGGCCTTGCGCGTATCACCGCTGCCGCGGTGATGCATGCTGCGCGGCATGGCCGCCTGTTGCGGCCGCGCGCGGCGGGCGGGGACGCTCTTGACGCTCTTGCGGGTTGCTGCCTTTGCCTTCGCCATTCGGGACTCCGGCGCTCTCCGGGAACGCCCTTCGTGAGTGCTACAGCCTACCCTTGTTTGATTGTGTTGAGCATCCGCTTGACTTCGACCACCAGATCGTCAGGCAGACACGGCTTGGTGACGAACGAGTCGCATCCCGCCTTGCGGGCGCCTTCGGACGCGCCGGCAAGGGCATGTCCGGTCAGGGCCACGATGGGAATGTGCTTGGTCGCGTCGTCGGCCTTGAGCACGCG
>JAICQE010000157.1 GCA_025938035.1 Vicinamibacteria bacterium | reverse complement strand
GCCTGCGCCTGCAGGCTCTGCCGCAGCGCCAGGTTCTCGGCCACGAGGCGGCGGCGCTCCACGGCGTTGCGCAGCACCACGAGCACTTCGTCGTGCTTGGACGGGTTGGTGATGTAGTCGAAGGCGCCGCTCTTCATCGCCGAAATGGCGGTCTCGACGGACGCGAAGGCGGTGATCATCACCACCGGCAGCTCCTCGTCCAGCTTCTTCAGCTCGGCGAGCGTCGCCAGCCCGTCCATCCCCGGCATCATCACGTCGACGATCGCCGCGTCGAACGGCATCGACCTCGCCAGCTCCAGCCCCTCTTCACCGCTGGAGGCAAGCCGCACCTGATACCCCTCGCGCGTCAACAGCGCCTCGAGGATCTCGCGCATGATCTCCTCGTCGTCCACGACGAGGATTGACGCCGACCGGCGGACCGTGGAAGCGAGAGCGGCCATTACGTGCGCGGCCTGGCCGCGAGCGGCCGATGGTGAGCCACCACGGGCAGGGTGACGGTAAACCGGGTCCCTTGCCCGAGCGCGCTGTCGCAGTCGATCGCGCCGTCGTGCTCGCGCACGATGCCGTAGCTGATCGACAGGCCCAGGCCGGTCCCCTGCCCGATGGCTTTGGTGGTGAAGAAGGGATCGTAGATGCGCGCGATGTATTCGCTGGGAATGCCCGACCCGGTGTCCGCCACTTCCACGATCGCGCGATCTCCCTCGACGCGGCTCGCAATCGTCAGCCAGCCGCCGCGTGGCATCGCGTCCTTCGCATTCAGGAACAGATTCAGGAACACCTGCTGCAGCTTGTGCTCCATGCCGACGACGAGGACGGCGCTCAGCGACAGCTCGCGGCGGACCTTCACGCGGTGGAGCTCGAACTGATGTTCGAGCAGGCTCAGCACGTCGTTGACGACGACGTTCAGGTCGACGGCGCTGCGCTCGCTCGCGCTCGCGGCCGTGGGGCGCGCCAGCGTCAGCAGTCCGTTGACGATCTTGGCCGCACGGAACGTCTGGCGTTCGATCTTCTCGAGGAGGCGAGTGCGCGGATCCTCGGGGTCCGCGCCTTCGAGCAGCATCTGCGTGAAGCTCGAGATGCCGGTCAGCGGCGTGTTGACCTCGTGGGCCACGCCGGCGGCAAGGAGGCCGATGGAGGCCATCTTTTCCGAGATCTGCAACTGCTCCTCGAGCCGCACGCGGCCGGTGACGTCCTCGAGAATGACGATGGTGCCGACGGTGACGGTGGTGTCGCCCGCGGCGGCGCGGAGCGGCGCCAGGGCGGCGTTGACAATCAGCGAGCGATCGGCGGCGTCGGCGCGAGACTGAATCGGCATGCGCGACAGCGTTGCTCCGCCCGGTGTGTCGCGGCGCGCGGCGCGGAGCGCTTCGACGAATGGCGCGTCGAATACATGCTCCAGCCGCCGGCCGACCGCCTCGGCGCTGGCAAGCCCGTAGACACGCTCCAGCGCGCGATTCCATCGCACGATGGTGTCGTTGAGATCCAGCACGAGCAGTCCGTCGGCGAGCGATTCGAGGATGTTCTCGTTGAACGCGCGCATCCGATCGAGCTCTCCCGCCTTGATATGCAGCTGACGGTAGAGACGCGCGTTTTCCAGCGCGGTCGCGATCTGCCCGGCCACAGCGCCAAGCAGCGCCATGTCCTCGCTGGTGAGCGGCTCGCCGGTCTCTTTCCGGCCGAGCGCGAGCACGGCAATCGTGCTGTCCTTGGCGGCGCAGGGGATGAAGTAATAGAGACCCGCGTCGCGCCAGAACTCGATCTCTTCGGCCGGGAATCGGCCGACGGCCATCGGATCGTCCAGCGCCACGGGGTGGCCTTCGCAGAGGCGGGCGCCCATGCGCGAACGCGCCGGCAGGACCGGCGGATGATCGTCGCCGAACCCCGACGCGCGGAACGCGCTGAAGTGCGGCGCCCCCTCGTCTTCCAGCATCAACGCCATCCGATCGATCAGCAGCGTCTCGACGATGCGCCCGATGAGGCGGTTCGCGAGCCGGTTCAGATCGAGATCGCTGTTCAGATCGCGCGCGAAGGCGCCAAGGGCACGGCGATAGTCGTAGCGGTCACGATAAAACGCCCGGTCCAGCGCGTTCTGGACGAACGTTTTCACCGGCGGCGCCAGCAGCACGGCGACGAGCGTGGCAAAGAACGCAATCACCCACTGATTGGGGCCGTTGCCGCTCACCGATACGCGCTGCACGGCGCCGAGCAGTGCCGCATAAATCAGGACGATCGCGGACAGCGCGGCGATGTAGACGAGCGCCCGCTTCACGATCACCTCGATGTCCATCAGGCGATAGCGAACGATGGCCGAGGCATAGGCCAGCGGGATCACGCCGAGCGCGATCACGGACAGCTCCATCGGGACCGATGGCTCGACACCGAGCGCCCACGGCAGCGCATAACCGAAGGCGAACGGCGCCGTTCCCAAGGTCGTGCCCCACGCGATCCACCGCAATTGCCGGCGCGCGGTCACCGTCGCGACCTGGGACATCGCGCGCCAGAGGCCGGCCAGTCCGCCCAGCAAACAGACCGCGAGAGGGAGCAGCTCGATGCGGTCCACGTTGCCAATGACCCGGGCAAAGAGCGCCGCATCGCTCGGCCCGCGCGCGATTGCAATCGCCCGCGCGAGACCGAGCACAACGGCCGGGACGTAGGCGCCGACGATCAGCGCCCGGCCAAGCTGACCGCCCGACCAGCGGCGCGGACGCTCGGGGAACACGAGCGTGAAATGCAGAAACAGCGGCGGCAGGACGAGGATGGAAATCGCGTCGGCCCAATAGAACACCCAGTCGAGACGATCGAGGCGGCCGCTGAACGAAAACGTGAACACGCCGAAGAATGCCACCGCGATCCAGAAGAAGTGCAGCGTCGCCGGATCCCGCGGACGGCGCAGCCTGACAGCGCCGCCGACGAGCAGCGTGAACGTTCCGACCGCCGCCAGCACGAAATACAGCACGCCCGCACCGCCTGGCACCGGCGCCAGCTGGACGTCCACGGGCTGGCTGGTCTCCAGCCGAACGACGGAGTAACGAAGCGTCGTGTCGCGATCGGCGCGGTGCAGCGCGGCGACGACATCGTCCACGTCCACGATGGGGGCGTTGTCGATCGCCAGCAGAATGTCGCCCCGCTTCAACCCGACCCGCTCCGCCGGCGTTCCGGGTGCGATCTCCGCCGCCACCACGCTTCCGTTCTGCTCGATCCAGAGCACGCCGTCCTCGACCTCGTGCCATGTCGCGCGCGAGGCGACGTTCGCCGCGCCGAGGCACAACAGGACCGCGACGACAACCAGCGGCAGCCGCGCGCGAATCCACCGTTCGGTCGAAGGTGTCAGCAACAAAGGATTGAACCGATCATCCAATCAGATGGAGTCAAAAATTGCGCCGAAAATAGCTGGCAGACAGCGGCATCCCCGCAATCTGCCAGCTTCGCGGGTCCGGCGGCGGACCCTTAAAACCTGACCGTCACGCCGCCGAGAATCCGCTTCGGCGGCTGCACGACGAGCGATTCGTCGTACACCGATCCATCAAACGCGTCGTCGCCAAACATATTGCTGACCGCGGCAAGCATTTCCCAGCTCGCGTTCGCAAAACGGAGGAACGGCAGCGACTGATTGACCTGCACGTTGAAGCGGGCGTTCCGCAGCGAGCTCGAAAACGTGTCGTGCCCACGCGCGTAGGTGTTATTCACCTTGTACACGACGAACACCCGCGTCGCGGACGGTGCGACAACGCTGTCGAACGTCGCCGTCACATCGTGGACGCGCTCATTGTCGCGCAGCGCGGCGGGCACCAGCGCGGCAAGCGCCAGCGCGTCGCGCGCATTGCCGGACCACTCGGTCGCGGCCTGCGTGTAGTCCACTGAGGCGCGCGCGCTGTTCGTCACCGCCCGGCTGATGCTGACCCCCCAGCCTCTTGCGGAAAAATCGCCCGCGGAGCCGACGTGGTAGTGGCCGACGCCGCGTACGGAGTCGGGCAGCGCCAGGCCGAACATGGTGACGGTCTGATCCTCGACGTTCTGGCGGAAGGCGCGCACGCCGACGACGAACAGGCCAGGCCATTGACGCTCGGCTGAGACTTCGACGTGATCAACGCGCTCCGGCCGGAACGCGGCGCGCGAGATCTGCGAGAACGTCCGCTCCGGGGGCAGCCACAGTCCCGTTGACGAGGGAGTGAATTCGCCGGCGCCGGGAGCCATCTCACGATGCGACACAACGGCGCGCACCTTCAGCGGATCGCGCGCCAGCGGCTGGACCGTCACGCTCGCGCGTGGGCTGAGCAGGCTGGGATCCTCCAGATAGTCGTACCGCGCATACTGAGCGCCGTAGCCAACGCGGACGCGCGGGAGCAGCGACCAGTTGTCGTAGGCGTACATCACGCCGACATTGCGGCCGGCGTCGCTCATCGCCTGGAGCGCCTCCGTATTGGCTCCGAGGTAGCGCTGCGTGCTGTAGGACACGCCCGCTTCATATGCGTGCGCCGCATCGGAGTTCCGCCGATACGAACCGGACACGATCCAGGACGCCAGGTCGCCCTGCGTCAGGGTTCCTTTCATCAACCAGTCGCCGCCGCGGCCCGGCACCACGAGAGCCATATACGCCACGGCGTGCGGCGCGGCCGCATCGAGCGCAAACAGATCCTGCGGGCGATCGAACGCACTGGTTGTCAGCAGGTTGATCTGGCCGTTGACGGCGAGGTCCGCGAAAAACGAGGTCGCCAGCCGGGCAGGGCTGCCGACGGCGCGGCCGAGCCGCTGCAGCGAGTCTTCGAACAGCGAGTCGTCGTCCCGCGCGGCCACCGCTATCGTCTGTCCTGACTCCTTCAGCACACTGCGCTTCGCGTGACGCAGCCTCCACGCCCGTTCGTCGTGATCGTGCTCGGCGGGTTCGCCCGCCGGAACGGCGCCGCCGACGCCGGCGGTCAGAACTTTGGATGGCTCGATCGGTGCGGCCGTACGTGTCAGGGACAGGGTATGGACAGTCGCCTGCCCTGCGCCGACCTGGATGACCTGAGCCTTGGCCGGAACGTAGCCCTGCAGGTGCGCGCGAACCAGGTACGGTCCGAGCGACAGGTTCCGGAAGGCGAACTTGCCGTGCGCATCGGTCGTCGCAAAGAGCGCCGTGGCGCCGACCGCCGAAACAACCACGCCGGCCAACGGTTGCCCTTTGTCGTCTTCGACAATCCCGCGAATCTCTCCCTGCGGCACGGAAGAGACGGTCGGCACCGCCTGGAGCCGCGCGCGGTTGGGTAACTGCGCGAACGCAGGCGACGCCGCGGCACTCGCCACGAGCCCGAGAACACACCAACGGGTGATGAGCCGGATCATCGATCGCCTTTCAAGCACGGAATCGGGTCAGTTCCGTTCCGCGCGCTAGCCAGTCACCGTGAAGGTCACGTTCTGTGTAACCACCTTACCACTAGGCTTGTCGGTCACCTTGATTTCGAGACGGTAGTCGCCGGCCGGAAACGGCGCCATCGGGATGATGAGGCTTCCCGGCAGCTGGTGTCCCGCCGTCATGTTGAACTCCGGTGGCAGCGTCTTCGCGTTCAGTTCCTGTGGCTGGGTCTTGTTGAAGTACTTCTCAGTGCCGTCCGGCTGCCGCAGATGAAAATTGAAGTCGATCAGCACGTCCGGCTTGCCGGCCGCCGCTGTCGCGCCGTACACCCAGAAGATCACCTGCAGTTCGTTGTTCTTTCCGAAGCGACCGTCCTTCGACGGAACAATCCGCATCGGGCCGAACACATAGGGATTGGCCTCCTGTTCGGCAGCCGAGAGCTGGCCGCTGACCGGTTCGACCGTCGTGGCCAGAATGACGCTGCTCGTCTGCAAATCCGGCTTGTTGAAATCCGGCGCGAGGACGGCGTGACGAAGCAGTCCGTTCCTGCTGGCGGGCGCCGCGGGCGGATTCGCCGGCTTGGCCGTCGGCGCCGTCGAGCGCTCCTTCACCGCGACGAACAATTCGTAGTCACCGGGTGGCAATGCAATCGCTCGGGTGATGCGGCCGTCCGCCGGCTTCTGCAGGTAGTTCACGTTGTCCCACGAGTATCGCGGCGGCGCCGGTGACTGCGCCGGCTTGCTGCCCGCCGGTGGAGGCGTCAATGCCGACACAACCGCCGGAAGCTGACCCTTCTCAACCGCGCGGACATAAACGCCGACCTCCGAGGTCCGCACTGATGCGGGATCGAAGGTGACTGTAAAAGGAACGTAGACGCCGTTCTGCCCCCTGATCAAATGGGCGGAGTCCCACTTCAGCGCGATGTCGCCTTGCGCGGTATCGCCGGCCTGGACGGTTGGGGCCGCCAGAATCGCGGCATCCACCAGCTGCACGAGTGCAACAGTGTCCGGATCGGGCGCTTTCGGCGCCTCTTTCTGGTTGGTGTTGGCGCGTTGCGCGACCACCGGCCCCGCGGAGAACAACAGTGCCAGAGCCAGCGCCGGCCCGGGCAGCTGACGGATGTTCATGAAACTCCTCTACTTCCCTCCGCGGTCAGGGGTCCCCGGAGAACAAATCCAATATGCCGAATCGGCTGATCATAGGCACCTCGCAAAAGCCAAGTCAACGCGCGCAATGCTAAGATCGCGACCCCAGCGCGCGGGCGACCCTGATCATGATCCTCGACGACGTTCTCGTCATTTTGCTCGCTGGCGGCGCCGGAGAACGTCTTTTTCCGCTCACCAGGGACCGGGCAAAACCGGCCGTTTACTTCGGCGGACCCTACCGGATTGTCGATTTCACGCTCAGCAATTGCGTGAATTCCGGCCTGCGGCGGATCTTCATCTGCACCCAGTACAAGTCGCTTTCGCTCAACCGCCACATCCGGATGGGCTGGAACGTCGTTTCCGAGGAGCTCGGCGAGTTCATCGAAATCCTCGCCCCTCAGAAGCGCGTCGGCGAGCATTGGTACCTCGGCACGGCCGACGCCGTGTACCAGAACCTCTATTCGGTGACGCGTGAAGTGCCGAGCCACGTCATCGTGCTGTCGGGCGACCACGTCTACAAGATGGATTACGCGAAGATGCTTCACTACCATCTCGAAAAGAACGCCGACGCCACGATTGCGACGATCGAAATACCTGCCAGCGACGCCGGCCGCTTCGGCGTCGTCGGCGTTGACGCTTCCGAGCTCGTCGTCGAATTCCAGGAAAAGCCAACCAACCCGCGTCTGGCACCCGGCGCCAGCGACGTCGCGCTCGCGTCGATGGGTATCTACATCTTCAAGGCCGACGTCCTGGTGCGCGCTCTGGAGGACGACGCCACGCGCGCCGACAGCGAACACGACTTCGGCAGGAACATCCTGCCCGCGCTCATTCAGCAGGGCCCGGTCTTTTCGTACCGTTTCTACGACGAGAACAAGAAGTCAGCGAAGTATTGGCGCGACATCGGCACGCTCGACGCCTATTTCGACGCCAACATGGACCTGTGCCAGGTCAACCCCGAGTTCAACCTGTACGACCCCGAATGGCCGCTGCGCACCTACCAGCCGCAGGCGCCGCCGGCGAAGTTCGTCTTCGCCGAGCAGGACAGGCGATGCGGGCAGGCGCTCGATTCGATCATCTCGAGCGGCTGCATCATTTCCGGGAGCCGTGTGAAGGGCAGCGTGCTGTGCCCGAACGTGCGCGTCCACAGCTTCTGTGACATCGATCAGACGATCCTGATGCCCGGTGTGCGCGTCGGCCGTCACGCCCGGATCCGCCGCGCGATCGTCGATCGCGACGTCCTCATTCCACGCGGCGCGCTGATCGGCTTTGACGCCGCCGAAGACCGTCGTCGTCACACGGTGACCGAGGGCGGCGTGGTTGTCGTGACGGCAGACGATGAACCGTTAATTGCTCCGATCAGCGACGACGCGCTGCGCGCAGAGGCGGATGCGGATCGGAGAGGGGCAGCATCGGCCTGACTATGCGAATCACTCGAGTGGTCGCGCGCGAGATACTGGACTCGCGCGGCAATCCCACGGTCGAAGTCGATCTGTCCGTCAACGGCGCGTTCGGGCGGGCAGCAGTTCCGTCCGGTGCGTCGACCGGCGAGCGCGAGGCGCTCGAGCTTCGCGACGGCGACAAGACACGGTATCTCGGCAAGGGAGTGCGCCGCGCCGTCGCCAACGTCAACGGTGAGATCGCTGCCGCCATCCAGGGCAAGGCCTTCGACCAGCACGCGCTGGATCGGGCGTTGATCGCGCTTGATGGCACGCCGACGAAGAGCCGCCTCGGTGCCAACGCGCTGCTCGGCGTCTCGATGGCCGCGGCGCGCGCGGCGGCAGCGGCCGACGGCATTCCGCTGTACCGGCACATCGCCCGGTTAGCCGGCACGGAATCGGCGAGCCTGCTGCCGGTGCCGATGATGAACATCCTGAACGGAGGCGCGCACGCCGACAGCAGCGTCGACTTCCAGGAATTCATGGTCCTGCCGGCGGGCATGCCGACGTTCGGCGACGCGCTCCGCGCCGGCGTCGAGATCTTCCATGCGCTGCGCGGCATCCTGAAAAAGGCCGGACACTCCACCGGCGTCGGCGACGAAGGAGGTTTCGCCCCGAATCTCCGATCGAACCGCGAGGCACTGGATGTCGTCGTGGAGGCGATTCGCGCCGCGGGACTCAAGGCCGGTGACGAGGTGTTTCTCGCCCTCGACGTGGCGGCCAGCGAACTGTGGGACGGCGGCGCCTACGTCTTCACCAAATCGAACGAACCGACGCGGTCATCGGCCGACATGGTGGCGCTGTACGAGGAATGGACGCGTCAATACCCGATCGTCTCCATCGAAGACGGGGTCGCCGAAAGCGACTGGGATGGCTGGAAGGCGCTGACGCGCGCGCTGGGCGGTCGCGTTCAGCTGGTAGGCGACGACGTGTTCGTGACCAATCCGGACATCCTGAAGAAGGGCATCGCGGAGGGCGTGGGCAATGCGCTGCTCGTGAAGCTCAACCAGATCGGCACGGTGACGGAAACGCTCGAGGCGATGGCTCTCGCCCGCCAGGCCGGATACGCAACGGTGATCTCGCACCGGTCGGGCGAAACGGAAGACACCACCATCGCCGACCTCGCCGTCGGCACGTCAGCTGGACAGATCAAAACGGGCTCGGCCAGCCGCAGCGACCGGATTGCCAAATACAATCAGCTTCTGCGGATCGAGGAAGAGCTCGGGCCCGCCGCGCGCTACGCGGGACGAAGCGCGATTCGCCAGCTCGCGCGCACGTAGCTTCCGCCTTAAGGCGGAAGGCACGAACGTTGGCGGACGCCACAGGAGGTTCATGTTCCGCGTTGTTTTGCTGCGTCACGGTGAAAGCACCTGGAATCAGGAAAACCGCTTCACCGGCTGGATCGACGTCGATCTCACCGACAAAGGGCGCGCGGAAGCGCGCGAGGCGGGCCGCCTCATGGCGGCAGAGCGGTTCGAGTTCGACGTTGCCTACACATCACTGCTGAAGCGCGCCGTCCGGACGTTATGGATCGCGCTCGACGAGATGGACATGATGTGGATTCCGGTCCACAAGTCCTGGCGGCTGAATGAACGGCATTACGGCGCCCTCCAGGGGTTGAACAAGGCTGAAACCGCCGCGGAGCACGGTGAGCGGCAGGTGAAAATCTGGCGCCGCAGCTACGACATTCCGCCGCCGCCGCTGCCCGATAACGATCCCGATCATCCATCGCACGACCGGCGGTACACCACCTCGATTCCGGACGATCAGATTCCGTCCTCCGAATCGTTGAAGGACACGGTGGCCCGCTTCATCCCCTATTGGGAATCCACAATCGCGCCGGACATCAAGGCAGGCAAGCACGTCCTCATCGCGGCGCACGGCAACAGCCTCAGGGCTTTGGTGAAACATCTGGAAAACATGTCCGACGAGCAGGTTGTCGAACTGAATATTCCGACCGGCATCCCGCTCGTGTATCAGCTCAACGACGACCTGCGCTCCCTGAACAAAATCTATCTCGGAGATGCCGAGACGGCGCGCAAAAAGGCGGAAGCGGTCGCGAACCAGGGCAAGGCCCGCTGAAAGATGTGGGGCGCGCCTTTCAGGCGCGCCTGACGCGGACCTGACAAGGTCCGCGCCACGCGGCACATTGGAGTGTTATTCCACTGCTTCCTTCGCTTCGTCCGCGCCGATCCGGAGCGAGCGCAGGAAGCGACGGTCATTGGTAGTAAGCTCGAACGTTTTCCGCGCCGGGAGGAGCCGCGCCGGCGTGGTGATCTTGGTCACCGCAGCCCCGTTGTTCCGATTCACGAAGCCGACGACGGCTTCGAGGGTCACACGCATGTCGTAGCCGGCCTCCCGGGCACGTGCACGGCATGCTTCCACTTGCGGGTTTTCAGCCACAGCGGCAGCAATCGCGTCGGCCAGCTCTTTCGCGAACCGGTTCACGACGTCATCCATTCCTGCTCCTCCTAGCACCCGCCGCCGGGCCGGGATCCGGGGCGTCTCCCGATCCGAACCTGTTCAGGCCGGGGAGGCGTGACAGGGATCGGGCGCCAAACTGTTTCATTTATCGGGGGTTAGCCTTAAGGAAGGCTGCTCGCAATTGTAGAGGCTGGATCCCGAAGTGTCAACAAAACGGCCTAGACTTTCGGCAGCGTCGCCAATGGGAGACCCCG